>NZ_JBHTST010000040.1:0-56355 GCF_042794995.1 Streptomyces sp. NPDC056503 | reverse complement strand
TCCAGGGGAGGTCCGGGGCCTCGTCGCGGCACCACCGGCGCTACACCAACAGCGACAGCAGCAGCACGAACACCAGGGCCACCACCGAGATGATGGTCTCCATCACCGACCAGGTCTTGATCGTCTGGCCGACGTTCATGCCGAAGTACTCCTTCACCAGCCAGAAACCGGCGTCGTTGACGTGGCTGAAGAAGAGCGAGCCGGCACCGATCGCGAGCACCAGGAGCGCCGTCTCACCGGTCGACATGCCCTCGGCCAGCGGGGCCACCAGGCCCGCCGCCGAGATCGTCGCGACCGTGGCGGAGCCCGTCGCGAGCCGGATGGCGACGGCGATCAGCCAGGCCAGGAGCAGGGCCGGGATCGACCAGTTCTCGGAGAATTCCAGGATCATCTGGCCGACGCCGATGTCGATCAGGGTCTGCTTGAAGCCGCCGCCCGCGCCGACGATCAGCAGCACGCCCGCGATGGGGGCGAGGGACTTGTCGACCGTCGAGGACAGCCGCTCCTTGGAGAAGCCGGCGGCGCGGCCGAGGGTGAACAGCGCCACTATGACGGCGGCGAGCAGCGCGATCAGTGGCGAGCCGATGACGTCGGTGACCTTCTGCACGGCGTTCTCGGGGTCGTCGACCACGATGTCGACGAGCGCCTTCACCAGCATCAGCACGACCGGCAGCATCACGGTGGCGACGGTGACGCCGAAGCCGGGGCGCTTCTCCAGGTCCTCGGAGGGGCGCGCCGGGATCATGTGCTCGGGCGCCTGGATGTCCACCCAGCGGGCCGCGTACCGGGAGAAGACCGGGCCCGCGATGATCACGGTCGGGACGGCGACGACCAGGCCGAGGGCGAGGGTGACGCCCAGGTTGGCGCCGACGGCGTCGATCGCGACGAGCGGGCCGGGGTGCGGCGGGATGAGCCCGTGCATCACGGACAGGCCGGCGAGGGCCGGGATGCCGATCCGCATCAGGGAGTAGTTGCCCCGCTTGGCGACCATCAGGACGACCGGGATCAGCAGCACGATGCCGACCTCGAAGAAGAGCGGCAGACCGATCACGGAGGCGATGAGGACCATCGCCCACGGCATGGTCCGCCTGCCGGCCTTCGCGAGGATCGTGTCGACGATCTGGTCGGCGCCGCCCGAGTCGGCGAGCAGCTTGCCGAGGATCGCGCCGAGCGCGATCAGCACGCCCACGCCGGCGACGGTGTTGCCGAGCCCGGTGCTGAAGGACTTGATGGTGTCCGCGAGCGGCGCTCCGGCGAACGCGCCGAGGGCGAGCGAGCCGATGGTCAGCGCCAGGAACGCGTGCAGCTTGAACTTGGTGATGAGCAGGACGATGACGGCGATGCCGGCGAGAACGGCGATGCCCAGCTGTGCGTTGCCCGCCGAGGTGATCGGTTCGGCGGCGTCCGCTGCCAGCATCTCGACGCTGAGACTGGTCACGGTGGGTCCCTTGGGGGTCGGGGGAGAGGCAGGAAGAGGGGGAGACGAGGGGAGGGGAGGAGGGGGAACGGAAAGGGGGGAGCGCGGGAACGGATCAGAAGAGCGGCACGGGCCGGTCGAAGGCCCGCAGCGCGGCCACCGCCCGGGCGGTGATCTCCTCCGGCGTCCCGGAGACGTCGACGGCGACGCCGGCCTCGTCCTCCTCCAGCGGCTGGAGGGTGGCGAACTGGGAGTCGAGCAGCGCGGTGGGCATGAAGTGCCCCTTGCGCGCCGCCATCCGGCCCTCGATCAGCTCCCGGTCGCCGGTGAGATGGAGGAAGACGATCCCGGGGGCGGCGGCGCGCAGCCGGTCCCGGTAGACCCGCTTCAGCGCGGAGCTGCTGACGACCCCGCCGAGCCCGGCCCGGTCGTGCGCCCAGGCGCCGATGGCGTCGAGCCACGGCTCCCGGTCGGCGTCGTCCAGCGGGACGCCGGCCGACATCTTGGCCACGTTGGCGGCCGGGTGGAAGTCGTCGCCCTCCGCGTACGGCAGGCCGAGGGCGGCCGCCACCAGCGGGCCGATCGTGGTCTTGCCCGTCCCGGCGACGCCCATGACGACGACGACCGGGGGAGCGGCGGGGTGGGGGGTGGAGCTCATGGGGGGTGCCTCGCTGTCTTCTTCGACATCGGTGCTGTCTTCGCGACATCGATCCGTCGCGCTCATGAAACCCATTGAGTACGACGTATTCAAGAGTCTGTGACATAAAAGTCGTACTTTTAATTCCCCAGGGCGTCCCCGCCGCGTCCCGGCCCGCTCGCCGGTGTGATCACCGGCCCGGCCGCGCATAGGCTGAGCCCCATGACGACATCGGCCCAGGGGCTTCACTCGCACGTGCTCGCCACCCTGGGCCTGGCCATCACCGCGGGGGAGCACCCGCCCGGCACGGTGCTGCGCACCGACGAGCTCGCCCAGGGCTTCGACGTCTCCCGGACCGTCGTCCGCGAGGTCGTCCGCGTCCTGGAGTCGATGCACCTGGTGGAGTCGCGCCGCCGGGTCGGCGTCACGGTCCTGCCCACCGAGAGCTGGAACGTCTACGACCCCCAGGTCATCCGCTGGCGCCTCGCCGGCGCCGACCGCCCCCGCCAGCTCCGCTCCCTCACCGTGCTGCGCTCCGCCGTCGAGCCCGTCGCGGCCGGCCTCGCCGCCCTGAACGCCACCCCGGCCCAGTGCCGCGAGCTCACCGAGCAGGCGCTCGGCATGGTCGCCACCTCGCGCGGCCGGCAGCTGGAGGGGTACCTCGTCCACGACGTCGCCTTCCACCGGATCGTCCTCGACGCCTCGGGGAACGAGATGTTCGCCCGCCTCGGGGACGTCGTCGCCGAGGTCCTCACCGGCCGCACCCACCACCACGTGATGTTCGAGGACCCCGACCCGGCCGCCGTCACCCTCCACGTCCAGGTCGCCGAGGCGGTGAGGGAGCGGGACGCGGCCCGCGCGGAGGCGCTGACTCGCGAGATCGCCGTCGGCGCGCTCAAGGAGCTGGACGTCCTGGCCCCCTGACGGCGCCCGTCCGCCGTACGGCGTACAGCGCTGCGTAAGCTCTGAACTAGCTCAAATCCGGGCGTTCAGTGAATTCGCTCACAGTCAGTGAGCGGGCCTTGCCGTGAGGATGTCGGCTGGCCGTGCAGGGGTGGCCCCCACGAAGGGACCCCGGGGCACGGCCGGGTACCGCACAGCCCCCACCCCCTCACGAAGGCGAACAACTCCATGAGTGACCGCGTCACCGCGGCCGAGCCGCTGTCCGCCGCACCGGCGAACACGCCCGCCTCCCCCCACGTCGACGCCGGCGACGCCGGATACCGCAAGGACCTCAAGTCCCGGCACATCAACATGATCGCCATCGGCGGCGCCATCGGTACCGGGCTCTTCCTCGGCGCCGGCGGCCGGATGGCCAGCGCCGGCCCCTCGCTCTTCATCGCGTACGCGGTCTGCGGCGTCTTCGCCTTCTTCGTGGTCCGGGCCCTGGGCGAGCTGGTGCTCTACCGTCCGTCCTCCGGCGCCTTCGTCTCCTACGCCCGTGAGTTCATGGGCGAGAAGGGCGCCTACACGGCCGGCTGGCTCTACTTCCTCAACTGGTCGACCACCGCCGTCGCCGACATCACCGCCGCGGCCACCTACGCCCACTTCTGGTCGATGTTCAGCGACGTCCCCCAGTGGCTCCTCGCCCTGGTCGCCCTCGCGGTCGTCCTCGCCGCCAACCTCATCTCGGTGAGGTACTTCGGCGAGATGGAGTTCTGGTTCGCGATCGTCAAGGTCGCCGCGCTCGTCGCCTTCATGCTCGTCGGCATCTTCCTCATCGTGACCTCGCACGACGTCGGCGGCTCCACCCCGGGCCTCGCCAACATCACCGACAACGGCGGCATCTTCCCCAACGGCATGATGCCGATGCTCCTGCTCATCCAGGGCGTCGTCTTCGCCTACGCCTCCGTCGAGCTCTGCGGCGTCGCCGCCGGCGAGACCGAGAACCCCGAGAAGATCATGCCGAAGGCGATCAACTCGATCATGTGGCGCGTCGGCCTCTTCTACGTCGGCTCGGTCGTCCTGCTCGCGCTGATCCTCCCGTACACCGCCTACTCCGGCGACCAGAGCCCCTTCGTCACCGTCTTCGACAAGCTGGGCATCCCCGGCGCCGCCGGCGTGATGAACCTCGTGGTGCTCACCGCCGCCCTCTCCAGCCTCAACTCCGGCCTGTACTCCACCGGCCGCATCCTGCGCTCCATGTCGCTGGCCGGCTCCGCCCCGAAGTTCACCGGCGTCATGAACAAGGGCGGCGTGCCCTACGGCGGCATCCTGCTCACCGCGGGCTTCGGCGTCGTCGGCGTCGCCCTCAACGCCAGGATGCCCGAGGACGCCTTCGAGCTGGTCCTCAACTTCGCCTCCATCGGCATCATCGGCACCTGGGCCATGATCATGGTCTGCTCGCTGCTCTTCGTCCGCCGCGCCGAGCAGGGCCGCCTCGTCCGGCCCGCCTACCGGCTGCCCTGGGCCCCGTACACCCAGATCGTGACCCTGGTCTTCCTCGGCTCCGTCCTCGTCCTCATGTGGATGGACGGCGGCATCAGCCGCACCACCGTGAACTGCCTGCCGCTGATCGCCGCGGCGCTCGTCGGCGGCTGGTTCCTGGTCCGCGGCCGGGTCAGGGAGACCACGGCGCGGCAGGACTGAGCCGCATCCCCCAGGACTCCCCCCACGGGAGCGGCGGACCCCCGCAGGCACGGCCTGCGGGGGTCTCGCCTTTTATCGGGAGATAGTGGTACGCAGGAGGCTTACAAGATCCTCTGAAGGGAAGTCAGCGATGCCACAGCACGTACGGGGCGTCATCGCCCCCGGCCGCAACGAGCCGGTGCGGATCGAGACCGTCGTCGTCCCCGACCCGGGCCCCGGCGAGGCCGTCGTCCGCGTCGAGGCCTGCGGTGTCTGCCACACCGATCTGCACTACAAGCAGGGCGGGATCAACGACGACTTCCCCTTCCTCCTCGGCCACGAGGCCGCGGGCACCGTGGAGTCGGTCGGCGAGGGCGTCACCGACGTCGCCCCCGGCGACTACGTGATCCTCAACTGGCGGGCCGTCTGCGGCCAGTGCCGCGCCTGCCTCCGCGGCCGCCCCTGGTACTGCTTCGACACCCACAACGCCAAGCAGAGGATGACGCTCCTCGACGGCACCGAGCTCTCCCCGGCCCTCGGCATCGGAGCCTTCGCCGAGAAGACCCTCGTCGCCGCGGGCCAGTGCACCAAGGTCGACCGGGCCGTCGCCCCCGAGATCGCCGGCCTCCTCGGCTGCGGCGTGATGGCCGGCATCGGCGCCGCGATCAACACCGGCAACGTCTCCCGCGGCGACACCGTCGCCGTCATCGGCTGCGGCGGCGTCGGCGACGCCGCCATCGTCGGTTCCCGCCTCGCCGGCGCCTCGAAGATCATCGCCGTCGACGTCGACGAGCGAAAACTGGCCAAGGCGAAGGAGATGGGAGCCACCGACACCGTCGACTCCCGCACCGCCGACCCCGTCGAGGCGATCCGCGAGCTCACCGGCGGCTTCGGCGCCGACGTGGTCATCGAGGCCGTCGGCCGCCCCGAGACGTACCAGCAGGCGTTCTACGCCCGCGACCTCGCCGGCACCGTCGTCCTGGTCGGCGTCCCCACCCCCGAGATGCGGCTCGAACTCCCCCTGCTCGACGTCTTCGGCCGCGGCGGCTCCCTCAAGTCCTCCTGGTACGGCGACTGCCTGCCCTCCCGCGACTTCCCGATGCTCATCGACCTGCACCGGCAGGGCCGCATCGACCTCGGCGCCTTCGTCACCGAGACGATCGCCCTCGACGAGGTCGAGAAGGCCTTCGAGCGCATGCACGAGGGCGACGTCCTCCGCTCGGTGGTGGTGCTGTGATGAGCGCCCGCATCGACCACCTGGTCACCTCCGGCACCTTCAGCCTCGACGGCTCCACCTGGGACGTCGACAACAACGTCTGGATCGTCGGCGACGACACCGAGGCCATCGTCATCGACGCGGCCCACGACGCCGACGCCATCCTCGAAGCCCTCGACGGCCGCGCCCTGCGCGCCATCGTCTGCACCCACGCCCACGACGACCACGTCGGCGCGGCCCCCGCGCTCGCCGCCGCCACCGGCGCCCGCATCCTGCTCCACCCCGCCGACCAGCCGCTGTGGAAGCTCACCCACCCCGACCACAGCCCCGACGGCGAACTCGCCGACGGACAGGTCCTCACCATCGCCGGCACCGACCTGAAGGTCCTCCACACCCCCGGCCACGCTCCCGGAGCGATCTGCCTGCACGCCCCCGACCTGGGCACCGTCTTCACCGGCGACACCCTCTTCCAGGGCGGCCCCGGTGCCACCGGGCGGTCCTTCTCGGACTTCCCCACGATCGTCGAGTCGATCCGCGGGAAGCTGCTGACCCTCCCGCCGGAGACGGTCGTCCGCACCGGCCACGGCGACTCCACCACGATCGGCGCGGAAGCCCCGCACCTTCAGGAGTGGATCACTCGGGGTCACTGAGCGAGAGGCGGCTCACGAACCGCCTCTCCTCGCCCGTGAACGGGTCGGCGAACTCCAGCGCCCGCGCCAGCAGCCGCAGCGGCCGCCGGTAGTCCTCCGGCCCGTCCTCACGCACCACCGGATAGAGCGGATCGTCCAGGATCGGCAGCCCCAGCGCGTTCATGTGGACCCGCAGCTGGTGCGTCTTCCCGGTCTCCGGCAGCAGCCGGTACCTCCCGACCCCCCCGAGCCGCTCCACCAGCTCGATCCGGCTCACCGCGTTCGGCTCGCCCGGCACCTCCCGGGCGGCCAGCACCCCCCGCTCCTTCTCGATCCGGCTCCGCACCGTCACCGGCAGCTCCACCCCGGGGTCGTACGCCGCCACCGCCTCGTACTCCTTGCGCACCCGCCGCTCCTTGAAGAGCAGCTGGTACGCCCCCCGGTCCTCCGGGCGCACCACGAACAGCACCAGACCCGCCGTCAGCCGGTCCAGCCGGTGCGCCGGCTGGAGCCGCGGCAGCTCCAGCTCCGCCCGCAGCCGCGCCACCGCCGTCTGGGTCACGTGCCGCCCGCGCGGGGTCGTCGCCAGGAAGTGCGGCTTGTCCGCCACCAGGATCCGCTCGTCCCGGTACACCACACCGACCTCGAACGGCACCCGCTCCTCGGCGGGAAGATCCCGGTGGAACCAGAGCCACCGCCCCGGCTCGTACGGCTCCGAGGCCGCCGCCGCCCGCCCGTCGGCCCCGACGAACCGCCCCGCGTCCAGCATCGCGCCGATCCGCTCCGCGCCGACCGCCGTCCCGTACCGCCCGAGCAGGTACGCGCCCACGGTCGGCCAGGCCCCCTCCGGATCGTCCGGCAGCCGGAGCCGCACGGCGTCGATCCCGTCCCGCTGCGGCAGCGGAGCCGCCGGCACCCTCTTCCTCCGCACCGCTCCGCCTCGCCCTCGCCCGCATACGACGAAGTCCCGGCCGAGTGAACTCGACCGGGACTTCTTCTGGTGTCCGAGGGGGGACTTGAACCCCCACGCCCGATAAAGGGCACTAGCACCTCAAGCTAGCGCGTCTGCCATTCCGCCACCCGGACAGGGTGTGTGTCGTTGTCGCGGGTGTTCCCCGCGGCGACATGGACAACTCTACCAGGGGTTCGCGGGGGCTTTCACCGGCGTTTTCCGTGGTCAGTCGTGGGTGTGGGAGGGGGCGGTCCCGTGCGCCGGTGGACCCCCCGGTCACGACCGGGCGCACGGGGACCGCCCATCCCCGGGGATGCCGCCGTGGCGGCCGGGAGCCTGGCGCCCCCCGACGCCCGCTCCGGGGACCACGATGGCCCTGGGGGGTTGGTCCAGGCCAGCCCGTGTCCGGAATACGTCAGGTCATGCGTCGGGTCCGCGGAGGGCGGTGAGGCGGGCGGAGACGACGACGTTGCCGGTGTAGCCGGTGGCGCGGGTGTAGGTGCCGCCGCAGGTGATCACGCGGAGTTCGGGGGCACCGGTGGAGGCGTAGACGCGTTCGGCGGGGAAGCCGTCCTTGGGGAGCAGTTCGACGGCGTGGACGGTGAAGACGGCCGTGGTGCCGTCGGCGCGGTGGATCTCGACGGTGCGGCCCCGGGTGAGCGCGCCGAGGGAGTGGAAGACGGCCGGGCCGGCGGGGGTGTCGACGTGGCCGACGACGACGGCGGTGCCGGGTTCGCCGGGGGTGACCGAGCCCGCGTACCAGCCGGCCCGGTCGGGGTGCTCCGGCGGCGGGGCCTCCAGCCAGCCGTCCGCGTCCAGGCCGACCCGGGTGAGCGGGGCGTCGACGCCGAGCGCGGGGATGGCGACGGCGAGGGGGGCCGAGGCCGGGAGGCCCGCGCGGGCCGGTGGCGGGGGCGCGGCCGGGGCCGGGGCGGCGGCCGCGAGGGGCCGGGGCGGGCCGGCGGCGGTGAGCTGCTGCGTACCGCCGCGGACGAGGTGGACGCCGACGAGGAGGAGGATCGCGGCGACGCCCCAGGCCCCGCGCCCGCCGTACGCGTTCTCCACCGCCTCGGGCCTCCTCCGCTCGGGTGCGTCGTGTGGTCGCCCCTCCGCCCCGGACCTCGTCACACCGGGGCGGAGGGGCCGTCTCAGGGGCGGCCGCCGCGTCTGCGGCGGCGGGTGAGGGCGATGGCGGCGCCCGTGGCCGCGGCGATGAGGACGGCGCCGGTGGCCAGTTCGGCGACGCCGAGCGCGTCGGAGCCGGTGGAGCTGCCGAAGCCCGCCTTGACGCCCTTATGCGGGGGCATCGGCTTCACCGGGGTGACCGGTGCGGGCGGCGGCGGGGGTGTGGTGCCGTGGGCCACGGTCAGGGTGGTGGTCCCGCGCTCGCCCTTGCAGTCGAAGGCGATCTCGTACTCGGCGCCGGTCTGGGCGTCGAGGTCGACGGTCGCTCGGCCGGGCCGGCCCTCGGCGAGCGTCACGGTGTCGAAGATCCCCGACGTGACGGTCACGGACGGCGCCTCGCAGCCGTCGGAGGTCAGGGTCACGGTGCCGCCGGGGGCTACGGTCCTGGGCGTGACGGAGAAGCCGAACGAGGTGATGCCGGTGTCGAGGCCGAGGCCGAGGCCGGTGTCGGTGTCGGTGTCGAGGCCGACACCGGTATCGATGCCGATGCCGGTGTCGAGGCCGGTGTCGATGCCGTCGCCGGCGGAGGCCGCCGGAGCGGACAGTGCCACGGCCGCGGTGACGAGCAGGGCGGCGGAAGCGGTACGTGTCGCGCGCATGCGGTCCTCCGGTTCGCGGCGGGGGCACGGACGCCCCCACCGCGATCGAAGCTAGGCGCGCCCGGGGGACGCCGCCACCGGGCTCCCCCTCGCGCTCCGCCGAACGGGGCGGATCAGGGCAGTCGGACGACCTGGCCGGCGTAGGAGAGGTTGCCTCCGAAGCCGAAGAGGAGGACGGGGGCACCGGAGGGGAGCTCGCCGCGCTCGACCAGCTTGGCGAGGGCGAGCGGCACGGAGGCGGCGGAGGTGTTGCCGGAGTCGACGACGTCCCGGGCGACGATCGCGTTGACGGCGCCGATCTTCGCGGCGAGCGGTTCGATGATCCGCAGGTTCGCCTGGTGGAGGACGACGCCGGCGAGGTCCTCGGGGGCGATGCCGGAGCGGGCGCAGACCTCGCGGGCGAGGGCCGGGAGCTTCTGGGTGGCCCAGCGGTAGACGCTCTGGCCCTCCTGGGCGAAGCGCGGAGGGGTGCCCTCGATGCGGACGGCGTGGCCCATCTCGGGGACCGATCCCCACAGGACGGGGCCGATGGCGCCGGTGTCGGTCTCGGTGGCCTCGACGATCACGGCGCCGGCGCCGTCGCCGGTGAGCACGCAGGTGGTGCGGTCGGTCCAGTCGGTGATGCCGGTCATCTTGTCGGCGCCGATGACCAGGGCGCGGCGGGCGGCTCCGGCGCGGACCGCGTGGTCGGCGGTGGCGAGCGCGTGGGTGAAGCCGGCGCAGACCACGTTGAGGTCGAGGGTCGCGGGCGAGCCCATGCCGAGGCGGGCGGCGACCCGGGCGGCCGTGTTGGGCGAGCGGTCGATCGCCGTGGAGGTGGCGACGATGACGTAGTCGATGTCGCCGGGGGCGAGGCCGGCGGCGGCGAGGGCCTTGCCCGCGGCGTGCGCGGCGAGCTCGTCGACCGGCTCCTCGGGGCCGGCCATGTGCCGCGTGCGGATGCCGACCCGGCTGAGGATCCACTCGTCGCTCGTGTCGACCAGCTCGGCCAGGTCGTGGTTGGTCAGTACCTTGGCGGGCTGGTAGTGCCCGAGCGCGGCGATGCGAGTGCCCGTCATCCCGGGACCCCCTCGATGGTTCGTTCAGCGGCAGGAACCACCCAGTCTTGCCAGCGACTGATGGGTAACAGGTGACGTAAACCACCAAGATTCCCCCGGGTCGCTTGGCCGACCGTGACAAGGGGGCAGTCGGCGCACCGGATCCGGCGGGGTGGTAGGGGGTGTCGGAGAATGACACGGTCAGGGGCAGGATCACCGGAAGAATCGAAGGCGGCGGGGATGGGACGGGTCACCGAACGACGGCGGGTCACACGGATCCGGGGCGGTGCGGTGAGCGCGCGGCCGGACACGCTGGTGGCGGAGGAGCCGCTGGAGATCCGGCTGAACGGCAAGCCGCTCGCGATCACCATGCGGACGCCGGGCGACGACTTCGCGCTGGCGGCGGGCTTCCTGGTCAGCGAGGGGGTGCTCGGCGCCGCCGCCGACGTGCGGTCCATCGTGTACTGCGCGGGGGCGAAGGAGGACGGGACCAACACGTACAACGTGGTGGACGTGAGGCTGGCGCCCGAGGTCGTCGTCCCCGACATCACGCTGGAGCGGAACGTCTACACGACCTCGTCGTGCGGGCTGTGCGGCAAGGCGAGCCTGGACGCGGTGCGCACGACCGCCCGTTTCCCGATCGCCGACACCCCGCCGGTACGGGTCTCCCCCGCGTTCCTGTCCCGGCTGCCGGAGCGGCTGCGGGCGGCGCAGAAGGTCTTCGACACGACGGGCGGGCTGCACGCGGCGGCGCTCTTCTCGGAGGACGGC
This sequence comes from Streptomyces sp. NPDC056503, assembly GCF_042794995.1. Lineage (NCBI taxonomy): Bacteria > Bacillati > Actinomycetota > Actinomycetes > Kitasatosporales > Streptomycetaceae > Streptomyces > Streptomyces sp. NPDC056503. Next base: position 45,344 of record NZ_JBHTST010000040.1, on the reverse strand, counting down.
GAGCTGCTCGACGTACGGGAGGACGTGGGCCGGCACAACGCGGTGGACAAGCTGGTCGGACGGGCGCTGCGGGAGGACCTGCTGCCGCTGGACCGGGCGGTGCTGCTGGTGTCGGGGCGGGCCTCCTTCGAGCTGGCGCAGAAGGCGGTGATGGCGGGGATCCCGGTGCTCGCGGCGGTCTCCGCGCCGTCCTCGCTCGCGGTCGACCTGGCGGCGGAGACGGGGCTGACGCTGGTCGGCTTCCTGCGCGGGGCGGACATGAACGTCTACGCGGGCGAGCACCGGATCGCCCTCTGACCCGGCCCGGGCCGCCGCCGGCTCCGGATCCCGGGGTCAGGGCAGGGAGGGCTCGGGGGACGGCGTGGCGGGGATCGGGGCCCGGGCCCGGCGCCTGGCGAGGGCCGCGCAGACCATGAGCTGCATCTGGTGGAAGAGCATCAGGGGGAGGACGGCGAGCGAGGCGTGCGCGCCGAAGAGGACGCTCGCCATGGGCAGACCCGCGGCGAGGCTCTTCTTGGAGCCGGCGAACTGGATGGCGATCCGGTCGGCCCGGTCGAAGCCGAGGCGGCCCGCGCCGTACCAGGTCAGCGTCAGCATCAGGGCGAGGAGGACGGCCTCGGCGGCGAGGAGGAGGGCGAGCCGGCCGGGGGTCACCAGGTGCCAGATCCCGGCGACCACGCCCTGGCTGAAGGCGGTGTAGACGACGAGGAGGATCGATCCCCGGTCGACGTACCCGAGGACCTGCCTGTGGCGGACGAGGAAGCCGCCCACCCAGGGGCGCAGCGCCTGTCCGAGGAGGAAGGGGACCAGGAGCTGGAGGACGATCCCGAGGACGGAGTCGGCGGAGAAGCCGCTGGTACCGCCGGTGCCGCCGCCGAGCAGGGCGGCCGCGAGCAGCGGGGTCAGCACGATCCCGGCGAGCGAGGAGAAGGAGCCGGCGCAGATCGCGGCCGGGACGTTGCCCCTGGCCATCGAGGTGAAGGCGATCGAGGACTGGATGGTCGAGGGGACCAGGCAGAGGAAGAGGAAGCCGCTGTACAGCTGGGGGGTGAGGACCTCCGGCACCAGGCCGCGCGCGGCGAGGCCGAGCAGCGGGAAGACGAGGAAGGTGCAGCCGAGGACGGTGAGGTGGAGCCGCCAGTGCCGCAGGCCGTGGAGCGCCTCGCGGGTGGAGAGCCGGGCGCCGTAGAGGAAGAAGAGGAGCGCGACGACGGCCGTGGCGGCGGACTCCGCGACGGTGGCGGCCGCGCCGGAGGCGGGCAGCAGGGCGGCGAGGCCGACGGTGCCGAGCAAGGCGAGGACGTAGCCGTCGACGGGCAGCCAGGAAGGCAGGAGGGGGCGTCGGTTCATGGCTCCACTTGGCGACGGGTCGAGGGGGAAGGTGCGGGGTCCGCGTGGCTTCCATACTGGTCCACGGGGCGGTCATCGGGAATCCCGCACAGCGCACTGACTGTCATCACGATCCGCGATAACGTCGGGCCGTGTACGAGCCCGCCCAGTTGCGCACCTTCCTCGCCGTCGCCCAGACGCTCTCCTTCACCCGGGCCGCCGACCGCCTCGGGCTGCGCCAGTCGACCGTCAGCCAGCACGTGCGGCGCCTGGAGGAGGCGGCCGGGCGGCCGCTCTTCGTCCGGGACACCCACAGCGTGGAGCTGACCGGGGACGGGGAGACGATGCTCGGCTTCGCCCGCACGATCCTCCGGGCGAACGAGCGGGCCGCGGCCTTCTTCGCCGGGACGCGGCTGCGCGGCCGGCTCCGGTTCGGCGCCTCGGAGGACTTCGTGGCGACCCGGCTGCCGGAGATCCTGGAGTCCTTCCGGCGCGCCCACCCCGAGGTGGATCTGGAACTGACCGTCGAGCTGTCGGGGACCCTCCAGGCACGGCTGGCGGCGGGCCGGCTCGATCTGATCCTGGCCAAGCGGGACGCCGAGGCGGACGGCGACGCCGGGGGCGGGGTCCTGGTCTGGCGCGACGCGCTGGTGTGGATCGGCGCGCCGGGGCTGCGGCTCGACCCGGAGCGGCCGGTGCCGCTGATCGTCTACCCGCCGCCGGGCATCACCCGCGCCCGGGCGCTGGCCGCCCTGGAGGCGGAGGGCCGGGCCTGGCGGATCGCCTGTACGAGTTCCAGCCTGAGCGCCAACGTGGCGGCGGCCCGCGCGGGGCTCGGCGTGATGGCCCACACGCGCGGCCTGGTGCCGCCCGGGCTCGTCCCCGTACCGGCCAGGTCGGGGCTGCCGGAGCTGGGCGAGGTGGACTTCGTGCTGCGGCACGGCCGGCGCGGCGGGGCGGCCCAGGAGGCCGCGGACGCGCTGGCGGAGGCGATCCTGGAGGGCGGCGACGGCCTGCGGCGCCCGGGCGAGCGGCCGGCGGCCGGAATGTGACCGCCTCCTTCCGGCGGGGGCCGCCGGGGGGTGAGCACCCCCTTCCGGCACCGGCCTGCCGGGGTGTGACCACCCCCTTCCGGCACCGGCCTGCCGGGGGCGAGCACCTCCTTCCGGCACCGGCCTGCCGGGGGGTGTCCGCCTCCGGCCGGTACCGGCCGGTCACGGTGGCGTGCGCGGGCGGTACAGATTCCGTGGAGACTTCGGGGCGCGCGGACCTACCGGACGGTACGCAACCACCCCCTTCCGCCGGTCACTTGCCTCCTCACCTGCCCTGACCTGTAGGAACGGGGAATGTCGCGGCTTGGTGAAGGTCCTGCCGCAGCCCCGCCGGGTGGGGTACCGTCACGGCGCCGCAGCCCACACAGCGGCCCCTTTCAGCCACCGAGCCGTCGAGGGAGGAGCAGGCCCCGTGCGTGAGTTCACCGTGCCGCCCGTCGAGGCGCCCCCGCTCAGCGGCGGCCTCGCGGACGCCGTCTTCGCCCGCGCCGCCGAGACCCCCGACGCGATCGCCTTCGGGCGCGTGACGCCGGACGGGGCCTGGGAGGACGTCACCTGCGCGCGGTTCCGGGACGAGGTGCTGGCCCTGGCGAAGGGGCTGGTCGCGCACGGGGTCCGGTTCGGCGACCGGGTCGCCGTCATGTCCCGTACCCGCTACGAGTGGACGCTCTTCGACTTCGCGCTGTGGACGCTCGGCGCCCAGTCCGTGCCGGTCTACCCGACCTCCTCCGCCGAGCAGGTCCACTGGATGCTGTACGACGCCGAGGTCACCGCCTGTGTGGTCGAGCACGAGGACCACGCCATGACCATCGGGTCCGTCGTGGACCGGCTGCCCCGGCTCCAGCGGCTCTGGCAGCTCGACCCCGGCGAGGACGCGGGGCCGGGGGCGGTCGCCGAGCTGACCGCCGCCGGGGAGGGCATCGAGGCGGACGTGGTGCACCGGCACCGGCGGGCGGTGACCCCCGATTCGGTGGCGACCGTCATCTACACCTCGGGCACCACCGGCCGCCCCAAGGGCTGCGTGCTCCACCACGGCCACTTCATGGCCGAGACCGACGCCCTCCTCGCCGGCTGGGAGCCGGTCTTCCGCTCGCGCCCCGGCGACCAGGCGTCCACCCTGCTCTTCCTGCCGCTCGCCCACGTCTTCGGGCGGATGGTGGAGGTCGCGGCCGTCCGGGGCGGGGTGAAGCTGGGACACCAGCCGTCGATGACCGCCTCGGCGCTCCTGCCCGACCTGGTCTCCTTCCGGCCGAGCTTCGTCCTGGCCGTGCCGTACGTCTTCGAGAAGATCTTCGACGCGGCCCGCCGCAGGGCCGAGGCGGACGGCCGCGCCGGCGTGTTCGACAAGGCCGTGGACGCCGCCGTGAAGTACGCGGAGGCGCTGGAGCAGAAGGCCTTCGGGCTCGGCCCCGGCCCGTCGGCGGCGCTGCGGGTGCAGCACCAGTTCTTCGACAAGACGGTGTACGCCAGGGTCCGCGAGGCGCTCGGCGGGCGGATCAGGTACGCGATGTCGGGCGGTTCGGCGATGGACCGGCGGACCGGGCTCTTCTTCGCGGGCGCCGGCGTCACCGTCTTCGAGGGGTACGGCCTGACGGAGTCGACGGCCGCGGCGACCGCGAACCCTCCCGGGCGGGTCCGGTACGGCACGGTGGGCCGACCGGTGCCGGGCACGACCGTGCACATCGCGGAGGACGGCGAGGTGTGGATCCACGGCGGCCAGGTCTTCGCCGGCTACCTGGGCGACCCGGCCGCCACCTCGGCCGTCCTGAACGACGGCTGGCTCGCCACCGGCGACCTGGGCGCGCTCGACGCCGAGGGCTATCTGACGATCACCGGGCGGAAGAAGGAGATCCTGGTGACCTCCGGCGGCAAGAGCGTGGCGCCGACCGGTCTGGAGGAGCGGGTGCGGGCGCACCCGCTGATCGCCCAGTGTCTGGTCGTCGGCAACGACCGCCCGTACATCGCGGCCCTGGTCACCCTGGACCAGGAGGCGGTGGACCACTGGCTCGCCATCCAGGGCCGGCCGCCGCTCTCCCCCGCCGAGCTGGTCCGCGATCCGGACCTGGAGACGGAGATCCGGCGCGGAGTGGTGGCCGCGAACACGCTGGTGTCGCAGGCCGAGTCGATCCGCACCTTCCGCATCCTGGCCCAGCCGTTCAGCGAGGAGCACGGGCTGCTCACCCCGTCCCTGAAGCTGAAGCGGAAGGCGATCGAGCGGGCGTACGCGGCGGAGGTCGCGGCGCTGTACGGCTGACGGAGCCGTCGCGCGGCCGTGGCGCGGCGGCCGGAATGATGCGGGGCGGGTGATCGTTGGAGCCATGGGGCGGGCGTCCACGCGGCCGTCCCGGTACGAGGCACGAACACGCACGACGACGTAAGGATCCATCCCACGTGAGCACGGACAGCAAGGTCCCGACGGTCATCCTGAACAACGGCGTGGCGATGCCGCAGCTCGGCTTCGGCGTCTGGCAGGTGCCGGACGGCGAGGCGGAGAAGGCGGTGGCCACCGCGCTGGAGGCGGGGTACCGCTCCATCGACACGGCGGCGATCTACGAGAACGAGCGGGGCACCGGCAAGGCCCTGGCCGCCTCCGGGGTCGCCCGCGAGGAGCTCTTCGTCACCACCAAGCTGTGGAACGGCGACCAGGGGCACGACTCCACCCTGCGGGCCTTCGACACCTCCCTGGAGCGGCTCGGCCTCGACTACGTCGACCTGTACCTGATCCACTGGCCGGTGCCCGCCAAGGACGCGTACGTCGACACCTACCGGGCCTTCGAGAAGATCCTCGGCGAGGGCCGCGCCAAGGCGATCGGCGTCTCCAACTTCCTCCCCGAGCACCTGGAGCGGCTGACCGCCGAGACCGGCGTGGTGCCGGCGGTGAACCAGATCGAGCTGCACCCGCAGCTGGCGCAGGCCGAGTCCCGCGCGCTGCACGCCCGGCTCGGCATCGCCACGGAGGCCTGGTCGCCGCTGGGCCAGGGCCGGGGGCTGCTCGACGTCCCGGCGCTCGTCGCCGTCGGCCACAAGCACGACCGGACTCCCGCCCAGGTGGTGCTCCGCTGGCACCTCCAGGTGGGCAACGTCGTCATCCCGAAGTCGGTGACCCCGTCCCGCATCCGCGAGAACATCGACGTCTTCGACTTCGAGCTGGACGCGGAGGACATGGCCGCGATCGCCGCGCTCGACGAGGGCCGTCGCCTCGGGCCGAACCCGGCCGAGTTCAACGCGGGCGCCTGAGGCCCGCGGTGGAGGGGAGGGCGCACGGGGGCCCCACCCCCGTGCCGGACGGGCTGTACCGGCTGCGGAACGTGGGCAGCGGCCTGGTCCTGGAGGTCTACGCGGGATCGCGGCGCGCCGGCGCGAAGGTGCAGCAGGGCGCCGCGACGGACGCGCCCGGGCAGCGGTGGCAGGTGTCCGCGGTGCCGAACGGCGGCGGGCTCTACCACCTGGTCAACGCGGGGAGCGGGAAGCGGCTCGACGTCGTGAACGCCTCCACGGAGCCCGGCGCGCCCATCCAGCAGTGGCGGGCGAACAACTTCGGCGCCCAGGAGTGGATCATCGAGCAGGACCTCCAGTCGCCCGGGACGGTGACGCTGGTGAGCTTCGTCAGCGGGCTGCTCCTGGAGGTGGCGGCGGGTTCGACGGCCGAGGGCGCCGACATACGCCAGGGGGAGGACACCGACTCGCCGTTCCAGTGGTGGCGGCTGGAGCCGGCGTCCTCCTGAGCGTTCAGCCCTTGCGGGCGGTGTGGACCGTGTGGGCCGTCAGGTGGAAGAGGTCCGTGCGGTGGTGCAGGGACTGCTCGTCGGCCGGGTCGAGGAGCCGGTCGAGAGTGGCGCGGTCCTCGGCGCCCACGTGCTCGCCGAGTCCCTCGCGGAGCCGCTCGAAGTGGCTGACGGCGAGCTCGCGGACGACCTGCGGGACCGGCGCGGGCACGTCCACCAGGAAGGTGCGGGTGCCGGCCGGGGTGAGGCCCGCGGCGACGAACAGGGCGCGCCAGTCGTCCGGTTCGCGGGTGGAGCCGGGCAGCTCGGCGCGCATCCGGGCGAACCAGTCGGCGTGCTCCGCGTCGAGCCGGGCCTCCAGGCCGGGGCGGCCGATGCCGATGTCGCGGGGCAGGTGACGGGGGGCCAGCCCGCCCTCGACGAGGGCGACCAGGCCGCCCGGGCGGATCAGCTTCGCGAAGTCGGCGAGCGCGGCGCCCTGGTCGCCGATGTGGTGCAGCGAGTTCCCGGCCCACAGCAGGTCGGCCTCGCCCAGGCTTCCGGTCTCCTCCGGGAGTTCGGCGCGCAGGGTGGCGACCCGGGCGCCGAGCCCCTGGGCCTCGGCGCGGGCCCGGGCCCGCTCCAGGAGCTCCGGGGTGCCGTCGACGGCGACGGCCTCGGCGTACGGAAACGCCTCCGCGAGCACGGCGGTGATCACGCCGGGCCCGCTGCCGACGTCGAGGAGCCGGCGGACGCCGCTCGCGGGGACGAGGGTCCCGAGCCAGGCGGCCGCCTCCCGGTAGGCGGCACCGGCCACCTCGGCCTGGCTCTCGAGAAGCGGCGCGAGCCGCCCCCAGTCGAGCTCGGTGTCATGCCCGTGGGAGTGGCCGTGGTGGGCGTGGCCCGGTCCGTGGTCGTGAGCGTGGCCGCCGCCGTGCGACGGGTGGGTTTCGCGATGCTGGGTCATGGCACCAGCCTGCGCGGACCCCGCCGGAAACGCGAGAAAAGTTGCCGGTACGGCAAACGCGTCGTCGTCCGGTGGAAGCGGGGAGGGGGCGGGCGGGGCGAAGGAAGGCGCGGGCGGGCGGGGCGGGGAGAAAGTCGCGGGAGTTCGCGCGGGGTGGCTGTTAGCCTGGCCGTATGGGTGCGTTCTCCTACTACCACTTCCTCTGATTCCGGGCACCGGCCCGGTCGCCCTCGCGGCCGTGGGCCGGTTTCGTGTGCCCTTTTCCACGAACGCCCCAGAGGAAGTCACCCATGCGCGAGCGCGCCCAGCTCTCCCTTCGTCACGTCGGCGTCGCCTTCGGGGACCGTCGCGTCCTCGACCAGGTCTCGTTCACCGTCCGCCCCGGCGAGAAGGCCGTGGTCGTCGGCGAGAACGGCTCCGGCAAGTCCACCCTGCTCCGGTTGCTGGACGGAAGCCTGACGCCCGACGAGGGCGAGGTCCTCGTCCGGTTCCCGGGCTCCGTCGCCCGGCTCGCCCAGACGCTGCCGGAGACGTACCCCGTCGGCCCGGACGACACCGTCCAGGACGCCGTCGACCTCGCCCTCTCCGCACTCCGGGCCATGGAAGCCGAGTTGCGGGCCGCCGAGGCGGACCTCGGCTCGGCGGGGCCCGACGGGCTCGCCGCGTACGGCGAACTCCTCGACCGCTTCGAGGAGCGCGGCGGCTACCGCGCCGACGCCGAGGTCGCCGCCGCGCTGCAGGCCCTCGGCCTCGGCCACGTCACCGCCGAGCGGCGGCTCGCCTCCCTGTCCGGCGGAGAGCAGGCCCGGCTCGCGCTCGCCTGCGTGGTCTCCTCCGGCGCCGAGCTGCTGCTGCTCGACGAGCCGACGAACCACCTCGACCGCGACGCCGTCGACTGGCTGCGCGGACGGCTCGCCGCGCACCGGGGCACCGCGCTGGTCGTCACCCACGACCGGGCCTTCCTCACCGGCTTCGCCACCACCGTCCTGGAGGTCGACCGGGACCGCCGGACCGTGCTGCGGTACGGGGACGGCTGGGCCGGCTACCGGACCGCGAAGGCGGCCGAGCGCCGCCGCCTGGTCCAGGAGCACCTGGAGTGGCGGGAGGAGGTGGCCCGCACGGAGGAGCTGGTCGCGGCGGCGGGGCAGCGGCTCGCCGTGACCGGGAAGGATCCCCGCCAGGGCTTCGGCAAGCACCGCCGCTCCAGCGAGAACAAGCTCTCCGGGCAGGTGCGGACGGCCCGCCGCCGGCTGGAGGAGCTGCTGCGGGAGCCGGTGGCCGCGCCGCCCGAACCCCTGCGGTTCGGCGGGCGGTTCACCGGGGACGGCCCCCTCGCCGAGGTGCTGGTGGAGTTCGAGGGCGTCCGCGTCGGCGAGCGGCTCGCCGTGGACGGGCTGCGGATCGAGTCCGGCGAGCGGGTGCTGGTCTCCGGCCCCAACGGAGCAGGGAAGACGACGCTGTTGCGGCTCCTCGTCGGGGAACTCGCCCCGGAGGAAGGGGTGGTGCGCCGTACCGGCCGGGTCGGGTACCTCGCGCAGGAGCTGCCGCACTCCCCCACCCGCCGGACCGCCCTCGCGGTCTGGGCGGCGGGCAGGCCCGGACCGCCGGAGGAGCACGCCGCGGAGCTGCTGGCCCTCGGACTGCTGCGCGAGGAGGACCTGGCCGTTCCCGTGGCCGCCCTCTCCGCCGGTCAGCGCCGGCGCCTGGAACTGGCCCTGCTGGTCTCCCGCCCCGCCGACCTGCTGGTCCTGGACGAGCCGACGAACCACCTGGCGCCCGCGCTGGTGGAGGAGCTGGAGGAGGCGGTCGCCGCGTTCCCCGGGACGGTGGTCGCGGTCTCGCACGACCGGGAGTTCCGCGAGCGCTTCGCCGGCCGCCGGCTGGAGCTGGCCGGGGGCCGGGTGGCGGGCTAGGGCTTCGCGTACGCGGCCAGGCGGTACTCCGGGGCGGGGCGGGGGCGGTCCTGGTCCGGGAGGGCCGCGAGGGCGGTGGCGAGGGTGACGGTCGTGGCCGGGTCGCCGCGGAACCAGGAGGCGTAGTAGCCGGCGTGGAGCTTGCGGGCGGTGTCTTCCGGGGTCGCGCCCTGGCCGTGGCCGGTGAAGGCGGTCGTACCGGCGGGGGCGAGGCCGTGGGCGGCGGCGAGGGCGTCGACGCGCCCGGCGCGGTCGGGGGCGGCGGCGGGCGCTCGGTGCGGGCGCAGCAGGGCGTCGATGTCGCTGCCGACGTCGTGGGCGGCGTCCTTGTCGACGGTGACGGCGAGGACGCCGCCGGGGCGGAGGACCCGCGCGGCCTCGGCGACGATCTCCTCGGTGAAGGGCACCAGATGGAGCAGCCACACCGCGCAGACCGCGTCGAGGCTCGCGTCGGCGAACGGCAGCCGGCGGGCGTCGGCGCGCAGGACCCGGCCGGGGAGCCGCCGTTCGGCGGCCCGGAGCATGGCGTGGGCGGCGTCGGCGCCGAGGACCCGCAGCCCGGGCCGGGCGATCCGCTCGGTGACGAGCCCGGTGCCGCAGGCCAGGTCGAGGAGGGTGCGTGCCCCGGGCGGCAGCAGCCGCAGCACGGCCGAGGCCGCCGCCTCCGCCCGGGGCACGCCGCCCCGGGTCTCGTCGTAGTGGGCGGCCTCGGTCTCGTAGTCGAGCAGGGTGTGCGCCATGGCGGCGATCGTACGGCGCGCCCCGGGGTGACGGAGGGTCAGTGGGCTCCGTGACCGGGGGCGATGGCCTCGACGCGCTCGGCGAGGGCGAAGTCCTTCTCCGTGACGGCCCCGCCGGCCGAGTGGGTGTGGACGGCGAGGCCGACCGAGTCGTAGCCGAGCGTCAGGTCCGAGTGGTGGTTCAGCTCCTGCTGGATCCGGGCGACGTGGACGACGAGCGCGGTGGCCGCGAAGTGGTCGGGCAGACGGTAGGACCGGACCAGGCGGGCGTCCTCGACGGACCAGCCGGGGAGCTCCCGCAGTCGGTCCTCGATCTCCTTCTGCGACAGCGGCTGCGTGGACACAGGGGTGCTCCCTCCGGTCGGTGGTGCGTGGGGTGGGGTACGTGGTGCGGACGTCGCTCCCCGGGGGAACGTACCCGGGTCACCCCTCTGGGATACCGTCTGCGCATGACAACAGTGGTGAGCGACACGGGGGTCGGGCCGTTGCTGCGCGACTGGCGTGAGCGGCGGCGGCTCAGCCAGCTGGAGCTGGCGCTGCGCGCGGACTCCTCGGCGCGGCACATCTCGTTCGTCGAGACGGGGCGCTCGCGGCCGAGCGAGGAGATGATCCTCAGGCTCGCCGAGCACCTGGACGTGCCGGTGCGGGACCGCAACGCACTGCTGCTGGCGGCCGGTTACGCGCCCCGGTACGCGGAGTCGACGCTCGACGCGCCGGAGCTGGAGACGCTGCGGGAGGGCATCGCCCGGCTGCTCCGGGGGTACGAGCCGTATCCGGCGCTGGTGGTGGACGGTTCGTACACGGTGGTGGCGGCCAACCGGGCGATCGAGCTGCTGCTCGGCGGGCTGCCGGAGCACCTGCTGACGCCTCCGATGAACGTCATGCGGATCACCCTGCACCCGGAGGGCCTGGCGCCCCGGATCCGCAACCTGCGGGAGTGGCGGGCGCATCTGCTGGCCCAGATGGAGCGTCAGATCGCCTTCGCCCGCTCGGACGCGCTGCGCGCGGTGTACGAGGAGGTGGCGGCGTACCCGCCGCCGGCGCCGCACCCGGAGGACGTACCGGACCCGGAGCCGTACCCGCACCCGTACTTCGCGCTGCCGTTGCGGATCGAGCACGACGGCCGGGTGCTGTCCTTCGTGTCGTCGATCTCGACCTTCAACACGCCGATGGACGTGACCGTCGCCGAGCTGGCCATCGAGACGCTGCTCCCGGCCGACCCGGCGACGGTGGAGTACCTGCGCTCCCTGGAGGGCTGACGGCCCTTCAGCGGGTGGCGGCCCGCAGCGCGGTCCACTGGAGGAGGGCGAAGCCGGCGACGGTCGCGGCCTGCACCGGCGTCCAGACGATCCCGGCGGTGGTGGGCTCCAGCCAGGCGGCGAGGGCGACGAGGCTGAGGACGGCCCACAGCAGGTTGGCGTCCACGACCAGCTTCACGCCGGGCGCCGGGGGCTGCGGGCGGCTCGCCAGCCAGGCGACGCCGGCGGCGTAGACGGTGAGGAAGAGCCCGAGTCCGAGGAGCAGGGCGGAGTCCACACCGAGGAGTTCGCCGAGCGGGCCCGGGGCGAGGGCGTAGGCGAGTCCGTTGGCGCCGGTGACGACGGCGTCGAGGGCGAGGAAGCGGCGGAGCGCGGAGTCCGCCCGGGTGGTGCGGGCGAGACCGGCGAGCAGGGTCTGGGACATGGTGGATCACCCTCCGGAAGGGGTCGTCGGCACGTGGGGCCCGGCTCCCGGGCGGAGTGCGCCGCCCGGGTTCCGGTGCTTCAGAGCTTGCCGCCGGGGGCCGGTGCGGGTCGATTACCCGGGAGGTCATGCCGGAGTGCGGACAGTACCCGCGCGGGGCCGGGCGCCGTGTGCAGGGTGCGCGCCGGTCGGCGGCGCGGCGGGCGGGGGTGCGGGGCTCGGCGTCGGGGCCCGGGCCGGAGGGGGTTCCGGTGGACCGATCGGGGCGGGCGTGCCGGTCGGTCGAGGTCATCCGGTCACCCTCGTACGCCCGCACGGGCGGCCGCACATCGGATTCTCCGATGACCGGAGGGATCCGGCCTCCGGGGCACGACACCGGACGGCCGGACCCCCTGGTCCGTCGACCGACGGGTCGGCGGACCAGGGGGTCCGGGGCCGACGGGTCAGCCGACCGGGGGCTCGCGGTGCGGGCGCGGGCGGGCCGGATCGGCGGCCGGCACGGGGGCGGCGGCGGACGCGGGCGCGGGTTCCGCGGCCGGCGCGGGGGAGGGTTCCGGCCGGTGCTCGGCGGCGCGGCGGTCCCGGGCGGCCTCGGCGCGCAGCAGGGCCTGGAGTACGGCGTACGGGTCGGTGGGCATGGCGGTGCTCCTCGCGGGTGCGGGGTGGGTGGGGAGGGCTGCTGGAGGCGGGGCCCGTCAGCAGCGCATCACCACCTGCCGGTGCGAGGACGGACGCGGGGAGGGTACGGAGACGGGGGCGCCGGCCCGTGGGGCGCGGCGGGCGGGGCGCGGACGCGGACGCGGGCGTGCCGGGACGGGCCGGACGCGGGTGCGGCGGTGCCGGGTGCGGCCGGGGAGGCCCGCCTCGGCGGGGCCCGGCTCGTACGTCTCGCCGGCCGGGTCGGGAACGGCGGGCGCGCCGGCCGGCCGGGGTTCGGCGCCGGGACCGGCGAGGGTCGCCGCCCCGCCGTGGGCGGCGAGGACCGCGAGGACGAGGAGCGCCCCGCAGAGCAGGGCGAGGAGCCGCCGGGCGCGCGCCGGACGTCCCGCCGGAGAGGCGGGAGCGCGGTGCGGCCGGGGTGTGGGGCTCACGGTGATCCGTACTGCCCCGCCGGGCCGGGCCGCGCTCCGTCCGGGCGGGAGATCCGCCCTCCTGGGCTACGGCCCCGGGCCCGGATTCACCGGCTCGGCCGCTTCCGCCCCGGCCACCGGGGCGTCGGCGGCGCGCCTGCGAGCGGCCGTCCGGGCGTGGCCGAGGACGCCGGCGCGGAGGACCGGGACGCCCTGGCGGACGGCGGCGCAGCCGGAGTCGGCGCTCCGGAACCGGCGCTCCGGGGCCGGGCCGTCACGGCCGGGTGGGCGCACACCCGTCCGCGTCAGTGGTCGCCGTCCGGCACGACCGGCCCCTCGACCGGAAGAGTCGATTCCGGTTCTCTCTCCGGTGGGGACGTCTCCGGAGCGTCCGCCGGACGCTCCACGGGCAGCGGCACCTGCGGCCCGTCGTCCTCGCGCAGCCAGCGCCGCAGCACGCGGTGCACGTGCTCGGCACCCACCAGCTCCTCCCCCTCGCCGACCGGCGGCGACAGCTCCGGCGGGGAGAGCAGGAAGGCACGCGACTGCTCTCCGCCCAGACCCCCGTGCGAGCCGATCTGCTCCTCGAAGGCGTGCACGGTGCCCGTCGCCGGGTCGTACATGGAGTTGACCATCACGTCGGCGACGTGCGGGAAGCCGTCGGTGCGCCGGACCGCGTCGGCCGCGCCCCGGCCGAAGACCGCCAGCGGTCCGCCGTCGGCCAGCTCGGCGACCGGCACCTCGACGCCGTCGCGGGCCAGCACCACCGACCCGTGCGCGGCGCTCGCCACCAGCAGGAAGCCGATCCCCGGATGCTGGGCGAGGGTCCGCAGCAGCGCCGGATGGCGCCGGTCGATCTCCTCCTTCGTCATCCGGTGCGACACGTCGGGGAAGGAGACCAGGCCCAGGTTGCCCGAGGCGAGGACGACCGGCTCGGACGGCCGGGCGGGCAGCTCCCGCTCGGTCTCCTCGCCGGTCTCCACCGGCCGGTGGAGGGCGCTGCGCAGCGCGTCCCGGGCGGCGTCCCCGGCCTCCGCGCCGCTGCGGGTCCGGCCGACCCGGCGGGACACCGGCAGCCCGCAGCCCGCCCGTACGAGATCCTTCAGCGTCAGCCCGTACGCGCCCTCGAAGGTCTCCCCCGGGCTCTGCCCGTGGTCCGAGAGCAGCACGATCCGGTACGGCCTCGGGGCGTGCTCGGCGACCCGGGCGATCAGCGCGACCGACCGGTCGAGCCGGCGCAGCACCTGGTCGGTGTCACGGCCCTGGGGCCCCGAGTGGTGCGCCACCTCGTCGTACGCGACGAAGTCCGCGTAGACGGCGGTGCGGCCCGCGAGCATGTCGCCCATCACCGCCGCGACCACCACGTCCCGCTCGACGACGGTCGCGAAGGCGCGGACGAAGGGGTACGTGCCGCCGCGCCGGACCCGGGGCGTCTCGCGGCGCAGCCGGGCCCGGGTCGACTGCGCCGTCTCGCGCACGACCTCGTTGACGAGGGACCCGGCGGTTCGGACCGCGTTGGCCGGGTCGGAGAAGTACGCGAAGTAGCCGGCGCGCGAGCGGTTGCGACGGCCCCGGCGCGCGGCCACCGTCAGCACCAGGGCCACCTGGTCGGCGCCGCCGCTGAAGAGGTTGCCCCGGGAGGCGCCGTCGAGGCTGAGCAGCCCCCCGTCGCCGGTGCGGCGCACCGCCCGCCGCTGGAGCTCCACGGCGCTCGCCGGCCGGTTGGACACCATGAGGCGGCCGGTGTCCTTCTCGTACCAGCGGAAGGCCGGCACGTCCTCGTTGCTGCCGTGCAGGATGCCGAGCTGACTGGCGCCCGTCTGGCTCGACCAGTCCGTCCGCCACGGGGTGAGCCGGTGCCCCGCGTCCAGCCACTCCGCCACCGTCGGCATCAGCCCGTCGGCGACGGCCCGCCGCAGCACCTCGTGGCCGACGCCGTCGAGCTGGAGGAAGACCGTGCCGGGCGCGGGCACGGGGACGGACCGGGGGTCGCGGGGACGGGTCCGGCCCGTCAGCCGGTAGAGGCGCCGGCGGTACGCGTCGTCGTCGCGCACGGCGAGCCCGGTGGAGGTCGCGGACGCCACGGCGGACATCACGGCGGCGACGGCGACGGCCGTCTCCGGGTCCGCCGCGCCCCGGCCGTCCGGGATCAGCCAGAGCGCGACGAGCAGCAGCGACCCGTTGAGGAAGAAGACGAGCAGTCCGAGCACGAGCGCGGGGACGAGCAGCAGGGCGCGGACGACGAGCGGCCAGACGAGCGCGGTCAGCAGACCGAAGGCGCCGGCGGCCCAGGCGGCGGTGAGGGCCGTACGGGTGAAGCTGTCGCCGTCGGGGGACTGGAGCTGGAAGTCGGGCAGCAGCCCGGCCAGCACCAGCAGCGTGACGGTGGACACCGCCCACACGCTCACCACCCGCACGGCGGCCCGCCCCGCCCCACGCCATCGCCCGTACCCCACGCCACCCGACCTTCCGCCCAAACGTCCCTCCACCCTGACATACCTCCCCGGGAACCGGCCCCGGGTCACGCGCGGGCCCGGGCGGGGGCGGTGAGGGGAGCGGGAGCGGCCCGCGCGGGACGGGGGCGGTGGCGTACGGGGGCCAGGGGCCGGGGGTCGGGTGTCAGGGGCCGGGGGTCAGGTGCCGTCGTAGCCCGCCGTGGGCATGGAGAGGCGGCGGTGGACGGCCGCCTTGGCCGCCGAGTCGTACCGCGGCGGCGGCCCGTCCGCCGTCTCGACGCGGACGCCCCGCCGCGCGCACTCCGCGCGGAACGCCGGCACCGACGTCAGCGCCCGCGCCAGCACGCGCTCGTTCGCCGCGACGAAGACGTCGACCTCGCCGGAGTCGACGTCGGCCCAGAGCTCGCCGTGGTCGGGGCGGACGCCGTAGCAGTGGAGCTCGCGCGCGAGGACGTAACCGCGTTCGACCGCCCAGCGGGCGCACACCGCGTGCTGGCCGCGCGTGTCGACGAGGAAGGGGTCGGAATCGAGCTCTTCGAGCGGGGTGAGGCTGGCGATCGCCGCGACCCGGACGTCGTTCATGGGCAGACCCTACTGCCCGGCGCGACCGCACGGGAGGGCCGCCGGGCCTCTACTCTCGACAGGAGGGAACGCGCGGGGCGAACGCGCGGGGCGAAGGAAGGGCGGCATGCCGGTGGAGGTCACCTGGTGGGGGCACGCGACCTGCACGGTCGAGGACTCCGGGGTCCGGTTCCTCACCGACCCGCTGTTCGCCCGGCGTCTCGCGCATCTGCGGCGGCGCCGGGGCACCCCGCCTCCCCCGGAGGCGACCGTCGCCGAGGCGGTCCTCGTCTCGCACCTCCACTCCGACCACCTGCACCTGCCGTCACTGGCCCGGCTCGCGCCGGGGACCCGGGTCCTGGTGCCGCGGGGCGCGCCCGACGCCGTACCGGGTCTGCGGCGGCTGGCGGGGGCGGGGCTGCGGCTGACGGAGGTGGCGCCGGGCGACGAGGTGACCGTGGAGGGCGTGACCGTGCGGGCCGTGCCGGCACGGCACGACGGGCGGCGGCTGCCGTTCGGTCCGCACCGCTCCCCCGCCCTCGGGTACGTCGTCGAGGGCGAGGCCCGGACCTACTTCGCCGGGGACACCGGGCTGTTCGACGCCATGACGGAGGCGGTCGGGCCGGTGGACGTGGCGCTGCTGCCGGTCGGCGGCTGGGGGCCGTACCTGGGGCAGGGGCATCTGGACGCGACGCGGGCGGCCGAGGCGCTCGCCGCCCTGTCGCCCGCCGCGGCGGTGCCGGTGCACTACGGCACGTACTGGCCGATCGGCATGGACGGGGTCCGGCCGCACGAGTTCCACGCTCCGGGCGACGAGTTCGTCCGCCACGCGGCCCGGCTGGCGCCGAAGGTGGCGGTGCACCGGCTGGAGCACGGCGAGCGGGTGCGGCCGGAGGTCGCCCGGTGACGGGTGGTCTGCTGGCCGCGGTCCGGGACCTGCCGCCGGAGTCGACGCAGCAGGCGGTCGGGTACCCGTCGCTGTTCCTCCTGGTGGCCCTGGGCGCCCTGGTGCCGGTGGTGCCGACGGGCGCGATCGTCAGCTCGGCGGCGGTGGTCGCCTTCCACCAGTCCTCGCCCCTCTCCCTGCTCGTCGTCTTCCTGGTGGCCTCCGCCGCCGCCTTCCTCGGCGACCTGGCCCTCTACTGGCTGGGGCAGCGCGGGGTCCGGTCGAAGAACGGCTCCCGGTGGCTGGCCGCCCTGCGCGGCCGGGTCACCCAGGACCGGCTGGCCCAGGCCCAGGACCGCCTGGACACCCACCAGGTGTCGGTCCTCGTCCTCTCCCGGCTGATCCCGGCCGGCCGCATCCCGGTGATGCTGGCCTGCCTCCTGGCCCACATGCCGCTGCGCCGCTTCGCCCGGGGCGACGCGGCGGCCTGTCTCGCCTGGGCGGCGACGTACCAGCTCATCGGCATCCTCGGCGGCTCCCTCTTCCCGGAGCCCTGGCAGGGCGTCGTCGCCGCGGTCGCCCTGACGCTCCTGATCAGCGCGGTTCCGGCGGTGTGGCGGCGGCTGCGGGGCGGCGGCCGGCACGGCGGGCTACGGCACGAGGACGCGTGAGCCGCCGATCGGGAGGGTCCACAGGTCCTCGGGGGGCAGACCGGCGCGGGCCCAGGCGGCGCGGACCCGGGTGAGGGGTTCCAGGACGGGTTCGGAGGAGAGCGCGAAGGTGGCCCAGTGCATGGGGGCCATCCGGCGGGCGCCCAGGTCCTGGTGGGCGCGGACGGCCTCCTCGGGGTCGGTGTGGACGTCGCGGAGCCACCAGCGCGGGTCGTAGGCGCCGATGGGGAGCAGCGCGAGGTCGATGCCGGGGTGGCGGCGGCCGATCTCGGCGAACCAGTGGCCGTATCCGGTGTCCCCGGCGAAGTGGACGCGGTGGCCGGCGGGGTCGGTGAGCACCCAACCGCCCCACAGGGAGCGGCAGGTGTCCAGGAGGGTGCGCTTGGACCAGTGGTGGGCGGGGACGAAGTCGAAGCGTACGCCGTCGAGTTCGGCCGCCTCCCACCAGTCGAGCTCGGTGACCCGGGTGAAGTCGCGGCGGACGAACCAGCGGCCGAGGCCGGCGGGGACGAGGACCGGGGTGGCGCGCGGGAGGCGCCGGAGGGTGGGGGCGTCGAGGTGGTCGAAGTGGTTGTGGCTGATGACCACGGCGTCGACCGGCGGCAGGTCCTCCCAGCGGACGCCGACCGGGGTGAGGCGGGCGGGGGTGCCGAGGATCCGGCGGGACCAGACGGGGTCGGTGAGGACGGTGAGGCCGCCGACGCGGAGGATCCAGCTGGCGTGTCCGGCCCAGGTGACGGCGACCGTGCCGGGGCCGGCGGGGGGCAGCGGGCCGGGTTCGAAGGGCAGGAGCGGGACGTCCCGGAGGCCTTCGGGGCGGGGGCGCACGGCGCCTTCGCGGGCGAGCCGGGCGAGGGCGCGGACGCCGGGCAGGGGCGCGGTGAGCCGGTCGGCGAAGGTGCGGGGCCAGTCCTCGCGGAGCCGGCCGAGCGGCTGGAGCACGGAGGTGGGGAGCGCGGCCGGGTGCGGGGCCTCGGTGGCCGGGGCGGGGCGGGCCGTCCGTTCGGTCATCTGCGGGCTCCGTTCTGCGCGGCGGGGTCGGCCAGGTCGTCGAGGACGGCGGCGAGGGCGGCCAGGGCCCTGACCGCCTGGGGCAGTTGTTCGGGTGCGCGGGCGGCGAGGGCCTCGGCGCGCTCGGGCGGGGTGGTGCCGAGCAGCGGGCCGGTGTCGAGGCGGACGCGCAGGGCGTCGGGTTCGTCGCCGAAGCGGTGGCCGCCGGGGACGGGTCCGCCGAGGCGGGCGGTGAGGTACTGCTCCAGCTCGGTCGAGTCGGTGACGTCCCGGGCGGCGAGTCCGGCGCGGAGCGGCCCGAGGTCGGCGTAGAGGTGGCGGCCGGCCTGCGGGGGCCGGGCGAGGGCGCCGGCGGCGAGGACGGCGCGGTGCGCGGCGGCGGCGAGCCGGCCGTGGACGGCGGCGGCGCGCAGGGCCGGTACGGAGACGTCCTCGGGTTCGTCGAGGGCGTGGGCGGCGGCGGGGGCGACGGGGGCGGGCAGCACGGCGCCGAGGGCGGTGAGGACGTCGAGGGCGCGGGCGCGGGGGTCGCCGTAGCGGTCGGCGCGGGCGGCGCCGGTGGGAGGGAGGCGGGCGATCGCGCAGGGCCAGGAGGCGGGGACGAGTCCGCCGCCGGCGAGGTCGGCGAGGACGGTGACGTCGTCGGGGCACATCTCCGCGGGGCTGATCAGGACGGTGTCCCGGGGGTGGTGGAGGGTGTCGCGCCAGGTCTCGTCGCTGATGACGTGGAGGCCCTCGGCGACGGCGGCCTCGCAGCTCTCGCGGACGAGTTCGGGCGGGGCGACGGTGGCCGTGGGGTCGTCGGCGACGGAGAGGAGCAGCACGCGGGGGTCGCCGCCCTCGGCGCGGACCCGGCGGACGGTCTCCAGGAGGGCGTAGGGATCGGGGACGCCGCCGGCCTCGGCGGTGGTGGGCACGTGGTAAGCGGGCCGGTCGAGGAGCCGGATCTGCGGGGTCCACCAGGCGGGGCAGGGCCGGGGCAGCAGCACGTCGCCGCCGTGGGCGGCGAGGAGGGCGAGGAGCAGGGCGGGGGCGCCGGGGGCGGCGAGGGTGTCCTCGGCGTGGCAGCGCAGGCCGCGGCGCCACCAGTAGCCGGCGGCCGACTCGCGCAGGACGGGTCCGCCGCCGGGCGGTTCGGGGTCGGTCCGGCCGGCGGCGGCCGCGAGGAGGGCGGCGAGCCCCGGGGGGACGGGACGGCCGCTCTCGGGCGCGGGAGGGCCGTAGCGCACCGGGCCGCGGCCTTCCGGAGCCGTCTCCCGCATGTCCCGTACCTCCTGAGCGCGCGGGGCGCCGGGCACGGCGTCCCCGTGCCCTTTATACGGAGGTTCGCCCCCTCCCGCCCGTTCAGACGACGGTGATCGGGTGACGGACGACGGCGCCGAAGAGGTAGCCCTGGGTGTTGTGGACGGCGGTGTCGGGCTGGACGTTCCCGGCGGCGTCGGTGGTGCGGGAGAGGAGGGTGACGGGCCCGGTGCGCGCGGGTCGCCAGGGCAGCGACCAGCGGACCCAGGCCCCGCGACGGGGGCCGTCGTGGAGACGGGCGGGGCGCCAGCCGGCGCCGCCGTCGGTGGAGACGTCGACGGAGCGGACGGGGGCGTGGGCGGACCAGGCGCGGCCGGTGAGCCGGTGGACCCTGCCCGCCTCCAGGGTGGCGCCGAAGGGCAGCTGGTAGCCGGACTTGAGGGTCTGCCGCGCGATCGGGGCGCTGCCGCCGGCCGGGTGGGCCTCGCCGAAGAGGCGGTACCAGTCGGTGGACCAGGGGCTGGTGAGCGGGCGGGTGGCGACCTCGATGTCGCCGAGCCACTTGATGGAGGCGATGCCGACCCAGTTCGGCACGATGAGCCGGACGGGGTGCCCGTGGTCGTACGGGAGGGGTTCGCCGTTCATCTCGTACGCGAGGATCACGTCGTCCAGCGCCTTGGCGACGGGCAGCGGGCGGCGGACCCGGCCGTAGTCGGTGGAGCCGGAGACGTACGGGTCGTCCAGTCCGCGCGGCAGGAGGTCGACGGCGTCGTGGGCGAGTCCGGCGCGGCGCAGCACCTCGCCTAGCCGGACGCCTCGCCAGCGGGCGGCGCCGACGGCGCCGAGCGTCCAGGCGGTGCCGGAGACGGGCTGCCCCTGCTGGGTGGTGTAGAGGCTGCGCCCGTTGCCGGCGCATTCGACGAGGGCCGTCCGGGTGACCGAGGGCAGGTCGCGGAGCTGTCCGTAGGTGAAGTGGACGGGGGTGCGGCCGTGGAGTCCGTCGCCCCAGAGGGTGAGCCGCCAGTCGGCGGCGTCGAGGACGGGCGTGGAGGTGTGGTTGCGGACGAAGAAGCGGTCGGCGGGCGTGAGGAAGCCGGTGTCGCCGAAGGCGTCGAACCGGGCCTCGGCGTTGGTCCCGCGCACGGTGAAGTACGCGTCGGACAGCGGCTTGACGATGCCGGGCGCGGCGGAGGCGGTGGGGGCGGCCGGGACGGCGGGTCCGCCGGTGGCGGCCGCGGCCGGGGTGGCGGAGGCGCCGAGCGCGGCCGCGGCCGGGGTGACGGCGAGGGCCTTCAGGAGCGTTCGGCGGGCGGGCGCGGACGGGTGCGGCACGGGACTCCTCGGCGCGGTCACGGGTCGGTCCGCCGGGCGGCGGCGGGCCGATCGTAGGGGCGCGCGGGGCGGCCCGGGCGGGATCCGGGGCACTGTTCACGAGGCTGTCACGGGAAAGGCCGAAAAGGGCGCGGCGGCGGCCCGGTTTCCCCCACGGTCCGGGCCGCCCCGCGCGGTACGCGCCCCCGTGCGCGTCCCCCCACCCGGAAAGATATAGAAGTCCTTTCTAGAAACCAACTCCAATCTCGATCCTTCCGGAGCGGTCCGGAAAGACCCGCCCCCAACTCCACTCCGAAAGGCGTCCGTTCACCTCGGACCACCCTTCCGTGTTGTCCACATAACAAGACGCCAGTCTCGCCATCCGGCGGATGGCCGTACCGTGGAGGCACCCACCCACACCAAGGGAGCCGGTTCCATGACGCAGCAGCCCGCCGTCTACACCCACGGCCACCACGAGTCGGTCCTCCGGTCGCACACCTGGCGCACCGCCGCCAACTCGGCCGCCTACCTGCTGGACGAACTGCGCCCCGGGCTCGACGTGCTGGACGTCGGCTGCGGACCCGGCACGATCACGGCCGACCTGGCCGCGCTGGTCGCCCCGGGACGGGTGACCGCCGTGGACACCTCCGCGGACGTCCTGGCCAAGGCCCGCGCGACAGCCGCCGAACGGGGCCTGGACAACGTGGAGTTCAAGGTGGCGGACGTCAACGCCCTGGACTTCCCCGACGACTCCTTCGACGTCGTCCACGCCCACCAGGTGCTCCAGCACGTGAGCGACCCGGTGGGGGCGCTGCGCGAGATGCGCCGCGTCTGCCGGCCAGGCGGAGTGGTCGCGGCCCGCGACAGCGACTACGGCGCCTTCACCTGGTATCCCGAACGGCCCGCGCTGGACGGCTGGCTGGACCTGTACCACCGGGTGGCGCGCGCCAACGGCGGCGAACCCGACGCCGGACGGCGGCTGTTCGCCTGGGCCCGGCGGGCCGGTCTCACCGGCGTCACCGTCACGACGACCGCCTGGACCTTCGCCACCCCCGACGAGCGGGCCTGGTGGAGCGGCCTGTGGGCGGACCGCACGACCTCCTCCTCCTACGCGGACCTGGCGGTCGAGGGCGGCCACGCCACCAGGGCCGAGCTGGAGGAGATCGGCGCGGCCTGGCGCGAGTGGGGCGCCCTGGAGGACGCCTCCTTCTTCGTGCCGCACGGCGAGATCCTCTGCCGCGTCCCCTGACCGGGGGACGGTCTACGGCCGCATGCGGAACTCGTAGGCGGCCGGGAGGGGTTCGTCGGTGAGACGGGCCCACAGGTAGCCGAGGATCTCGGCGCCCTCGCGGAGGTCCGGGACCTCGAAACCCGCGTCGAAGACGGCCCGGGCCTCGTCCGGCCGCCGCTCGGCGAGGAGCAGCCGGGCCTCCAGGAGACGGAAGGCGCCCCGGGCGCGCACCTCCCCGGGCAGCGCCCGCCACAGGACGCGGGCCCGGTCGGTCCGGCCCGTCGCGAGCTGGGCGTCGACGGCCTCGCGGGTCAGTGCGGCCGCCGCCGTCACGGCGGCCGGCCCGTCGACCGTCCCGTCCAGCTCCGCGCACGCCTCGGCGAAGCGGTCGGCGGCCCGCTCCGGGTGCCCGTCCTCACGGTCGGCGACGGCGAGGCAGTACAGCAGCGGCCAGCGCACGGCCGCCCCGGCCAGCCCCCGTTCCCAGCTGCGTACCGCCTGGGCCCGGTCGCCCGCGTGCCACTGGGCGATGCCGAGGTGGTACTCGGTGGACGGGTCGGCGGGCGCGGTCTCCAGCATGTCCCGCCAGGCCGGGGCGGTCTGCGGCGGGAACGGCACGCCGCCCTCGGCGGGCGCCGGCAGGACGCCGGTGCGCAGGAGGGCGAGCCAGGGTTCCTGCCCGGCGCCGAGGGTGGACTCCGGGAAGGGGGTGCCGGGAAGGGCGTGGCCGGCCCGCAGGACCTCCAGGGCGCCCCAGCCGGAACCCGCCGCCAGGACCGCTTCCGGGGCCGGGTCCGTGTCGGCGGCCCGGTCGCGCCAGGCCGCGTGCGCGGTGTCGACGGCGGTACGCGGCAGGGCCAGGTCGAGGGCGCGCTCGGCCTCGGCGCCGGCGGCCGCCCAGTCGGGGCCGAGCGCGGTGGCCGGATCGGCGGCCAGCGGTCCGTACGCCTCCAGCCAGCTCAGTTCCGCCCCGGGGGCGAGTTCGAGGTGTTCGAGCTGGGTGCGGGCGAGCCCCGCCTGGATCTCGGCGTACCCCTCGGTCCCCGGCTCGGTGAGCCATTCCTGCCAGCGGCGGCCACCGGGGCCGGTGCCCCAGACGAAGAGCTTGCGGCCGCGCAGCGGGTCGGTGGAGGTCTGGACGAGGCCGGTGCCGTCCTCGTCGAGGGCGGCGATCCAGCGGCGCCGGCCGTCCGGGACGTCGTAGAACCAGTCGGCGGCGTGGGTGCTGTGCCCGGGCCTGGAGCGGTCGGTGCCGTCCTCCCCCGCCGGTACGGGGACCCTGCGCAGGCCGCGTTCGTAGCCGTGGTGCCAGGCGGTGTCGGCCGGGGCGAGGATCCGGCGGCGCTCGGGGACGGCGGTGTTGGACCACCAGTAGACGGGCGCGGGCCGCTCGTGCGGATTGCGGATCCGGACGCCGACGAGGAGGAAGTCGGAGCCCTCGGGCAGCCACAGGTCGACCTGGAAGGGCAGGTCGCGCAGCCGCTCCCACTCCCAGAGCCGGAGCATCGGGGTGCCGTCGGGGGCGGGGACGGTCGCCGCGTGCACCGGGGCGCAGGAGAGGGTGGTGTGGCCGGTGGCACCGGTGTTCCACTCGATGCCGCCGGAGAACCAGGCGCCGTTGAGGGCGAAGGCGGCGGGCTGGAACACCGGGTTGCGGTAGACGAGCTCGCGGCCGGTGGCCTTGGAGTGGAGGGAGTGGATCCGGCCTCCGAGCCCGGGCAGGACGGTGACCCGCAGCCGGTCGTTCTCCAGGACGAGGGCGTCGAGGGCGGTCTCGGCGCGGTCCCGGCCGTAGCCGTCGCGGACCGGCGCGGGCAGCAGGCTGCGCAGCGGCGCCCGGCCGATGCCCCGCGCCATCTCGCGCGGCAGCGCGGCGAGTTCGTCCGCCCCGAGGGCGTGCGCCGGGCCGGGGACGCGGAGCGCGGGCAGCGGGTTGTCCGGGCCGAGCGGGGCCGCGGGGAGGGTGAGCACGGCACGTCGTACGGTCGTCATCCGCCCATGGAACACGCCGGGACGCGCCCTGAACAGAGTGCGTGACCAGCGGTTACGGCCGTGGTCCGGCCGCGGTTTATTGGCGCGCGCCCGGTCCGGTCCGCGGCCTAGGGTGGAGGGTCGTCCGCCGCCGGGGCGGGCACCGGGAGCACCACGGGAGTACGAGACATGGGCACGCCACACACCTACCGGGTCATCGTGCGGGGCACCTTCGACGGGCTGTCGCCCGAGAGCCGGGAGCGGCTGCTCGCCGGGGTGGAGGAGCACGGGCTGGCGGCGATGCGGTTCACCGAGGAGGGCTCGCTCACCTACGACCGGGCCCTGAAGCACTTCTCGTACCGGCTGGTCGTCGAGTCGGACGCCGAGGACGGCGACGAGATGGCCGGAGCACTCGCCGAGGAGCGGGTGGAGGCGGCACTGGCCGCGCTCGGCCACGGCTACAAGGGACTGAAGTCCACGGTGACCGACCTCGACACGATGAAGATCAACCGCAAGGGTCGGTGATCGCCCACCGCTCGTGGTCCCGCCAGGCCCCGTCGATGAACAGCATCGCGGGCGAGAAGCCCTCCTGGCGGAAGCCGGCCCGCCGGACCAGGGCCCGTGAAGGGGCGTTGCCCGGCTGGATGTTGGCCTCCAGGCGGTGCAGCCCCATCGGTCCGAAGGCGTGCGCCAGGAGGAGGCCGAGGGCCTCCCCCATCAGCCCCCGCCCGGCGGCGTGCGCGAAGGCGCCGTAGCCGAGGGCGCCGCTGCGGAAGGCGCCGCGGACGATGTTGTTGACGGTGAGGAAGCCGGCGAGACGGCCGGCCTCCGCGCGCTCGCAGACGAGGAACCCGGCCCGGGCCGGCTCCTCGATCAGCGCGCCCGCGTAGGCGGCGTAGTGCTCGGCCGTCCGGGGCGGGAACAGCCACGGCCGGTGCAGCTCCACGCTCTCCTCCGCGCGGGCGGTGAACTCCTCGCCGTCGTCGAGCGTGAAGGGCCGCAGGCCCACGCGGGGCCCGGCCGTGAGGAACCGTGCGGGATCGTCGGGCATGACTCCAGGCTAGGCCGTCTCCCTCAGCGGCGGGCTGCCGTCACGCGGACCGGGCAGGGTTCGCCCTTGCGGAGGACGCCGATGACGACCGTGGTGCGGTGGTCGAGGCCCGTGCCGGCGGACGGGTACTGGGTGCAGACCCGCCAGCGCGGGGGCCACAGGACCCGCCGGTCCCGGCCGCTCGCGTCGTGGACGTCGAGCCGGATGCGGTGGTCCAGACGGGTGAAGACCCGCCACAGGCCGCCGTCCCGGAAGTCCGGCATCGGCGGCCACGCGCCGGCCGCCGTCCGCCGGGCCCGGCGGGTGTCCGCGTCCCCGGCCGCGCCGGCCGCCACGGCGGCGAGGGCCAGCGCCGCGCCCGCCCCGATCAGGGCGCCGCGCTTCACTTCCCCCTCCTCGGGCCCCTCCGGGCCACGTACCACCCGCAGACCCCGCCGAGCAGCGCGGTCGCGAGGAGGGCGAGGTAGAGCGGCATCGTCACCTCCGGGATCAGCAGCCGGATCTTGACGTCGCGGGTGTTCTCGAAGATGAAGACGAGCAGGAGGACCGCGACGACCGCCATCCCGATCCGTCCGGGGGTGACGGCGCCGAACCTGTCGCCCCTCCGCGTGCCCGCCGTGTCCTTGGGACTCATGCCCGCCCTCTCCTCCGTCGTCCGTCACGGGCGTACCCGTGGGACCAGAATGGGGGGACCGGCACGCCGACGGGGCGGTGGACGACGCCGTCCGGGTGACTTGTCAGACAACCAGGACCGCTACGGTGAGGGCCGGACGGCGGGACGACACGGTACGAGGAGGGGCCTTGGCGGCCAGCGGGCACCGGCGGCGACCTGTGGTGGCGCTCTACGAGCGGATCGCGGACGCCGTCCACGACGGCACCTACCCGCCCGGCTCCACCCTCCCCTCCGAGCCCAGGCTCGCCGCCGAGCTGGGCGTCAGCCGGCCCGCCCTGCGCGAGGCCCTGCTGCTGCTCCAGGAGGACGGACTGCTGACCGTGCGCCGGGGCGTCGGCCGGACGGTGAACGCGCGACCGCCGCGCCGGGGCTTCGAGCAGGTCCAGCCGCTGGAGGAGCTGATCGGCGGCGGCACGGGACCCCGCGTACGGGCCCTGCTGCGCACCCTGGAGGAGCCCACCGACTTCACCACCCAGCACCTGCTGGCCCCGGCCCGCGCCGAACTGCGGTTCTGGGAGTCGGTGCTCGGCGGCGAGGCCGGGCCCGCGGCGCTCTGCCACGAGTGGGCGGCGGCGGACGAGGTCCTGGACCGCACCCACCCCGCCTTCGCCGCCGCGCTCCGGGAGCGCGAGGCCGCACCGGAGGCGGACCCCGCCGTGTCGATGCTCTCGGTCCTGCTCGGCGCCTCCCGGGAGGTCGCCCTGCACGCCCACAGCGGGATCACCGCCACCCTCCTCGGGCGGCGCCGCGGCGAACAGCTGGGCCGCCCCGGCGACACCCCGGCGGTCCTGGTCACCCAGGTCGTCCGGGTCGGGGACACCCCCGTCCTGGCCGCCAAGCACATGCTCCCGACCGGCGCGCCCGCCCTGCCGGTCCTCCAGTCCCACTGAGCCCCCAGCCCGGGCGCCCCGCGCCCCGGGCCGACGACCGCGGCGCGCCGGACCCCCGCTCCCGGAGCCGTACGGAATCCCTCCTCCGGTATCCCCGCTTCCACCGGGCCGGTCATGACGTACACTTCCCGGCCATGCACTTGTCTGACAACTCTGCCACGCCTGTCCGGGCCGCCGTCTCCGACTGGATCCGCCGCGCCCCGAAGGCCGTCCTCCACGACCACCTCGACGGCGGGCTCCGCCCGACCACCATCGTCGAGCTGGCCCGGGAGTGCGGCTACACCGCGCTGCCGACCGAGGACCCGGCCGAGCTCGCGGTCTGGTTCCGGGACGCCGCCGACTCCGGCTCGCTGGAGCGCTACCTGGAGACCTTCGCCCACACCTGCGCGGTGATGCAGACCCGCGAGGCGCTGGTCAGGATCGCGGCCGAGTGCGCCGAGGACCTGGCCGCGGACGGGGTCGTCTACGCCGAGGTGCGGTACGCCCCCGAGCAGCACCTGGAGGCCGGACTGACCCTCGACGAGGTCGTCGAGGCCGTCAACGACGGCTTCCGCGAGGGCGAGCGCCGGACCGGCGGCCGGATCACCGTCCGCGCGCTGCTCACCGGCATGCGGCACACCGACCGCTCCCTGGAGATCGCGGAGCTGACCGTCGCCCACCGCGACAACGGCGTCGCCGGCTTCGACATCGCCGGCGGCGAGATCGGCAACCCGCCGGCCCGCCACCTGCCCGCCTTCCGGCACCTGAAGCGGGAGAACTGCCACTTCACCATCCACGCGGGCGAGGCCGTCGGCGCCGAGTCCATCCACGAGGCGGTGCAGGTCTGCGGCACCGAGCGGATCGGGCACGGCGTGCGGATCACCGACGACATCGCCGAGGACGGCACCCTCGGCCGGCTCGCCTCCTACGTCCGCGACAACCGGATCGCCCTGGAGGTCTGCCCGACCTCCAACCTCCAGACCGGCGCGGCCAAGGACTACGGCTCGCACCCGATCGACGAGCTGCGCCGCCTGGGCTTCCGCATCACCCTCAACACCGACAACCGCCTGGTCTCCGGCACCACCATGAGCGAGGAGTTCCAGCACATGGCGGACGCCTTCGGATACGGCCCGGAGGTCTTCGAGGAGTTCACGGTCGCCGCCCTGGAGGCCGCCTTCCTGCCGCTGCCCGAGCGGCGGCGGCTGATCGAGGAGCTCGTGCGTCCCGGGTACGCGGCGCTCTGACGCGCCGGCCCGGATCCCGGGCCCGGGAGAGAAGGGAGGGCTGCGGTCACCGCCCTCCCCGGTGGAAGAATGGCGGCCATGACAGCTGCTGAGGAGTTCAGGCCCGAGTCGGAGCGGATCACGCGCACCCTGCGCGACCAGATCATCGACGGGACCCGGGCTCCCGGCAGCCGGCTGGTGGAGCGGGAGATCGCGGCCGAGCTGGACGTGAGCCGGCTGCCGGTCCGCGACGCCCTGCGGGACCTGGTCAACGAAGGGCTCGTGACGCCCCGGCCGCGCACCTGGGCGGTGGTCCGGGAGTTCACCGCCTCGGACATCGCCGACCTCGTCGAGGTGCGGTCGGCGCTGGAGATCCTGGCCTTCCGGCTCGCCGCCCAGCGCCGCACCCGCGCCGGTCTCGCCAAGCTGCGCGCCGACCTCGACGCCGAACAGGCGGCGGCGGCGCGCGGCGACGGGGCGGAGGCCCGGCGGGCGGCGGCCGACTTCCACGAGACCGTCACCGAGCTCGCCGACAACGCCCTGCTGACCGAGCTGGAGGGCACGCTGCGGAGCCGGATGCGCTGGCTGCTCGGCCAGCACGACGACTTCACGGTCGTGGCCGAGGAGCACGAGGAGCTGTTCCGCCGGATCGAGGCGCGGGACGTGGAGGGCGTCGAGGAACTGGCGCTGCACCACCTGGAGACCAGCCAGAGCAAGGCGACGGAGCACCAGCGGAGGATCGCCGCGGAGTAGCCGCCGTCCGGCGGTTCGTCCACCGGACGGCCGAGGCCTCGGGCGAGGCGGTGAGGACGTCCCGCCGCTCGGGCGTGCCCCGGTTCCCGCGCCCCGCCCCGCCCTCACCCCCGGCCCCGCCCCGCCCTCGCCGTCAGAGCAGGGCCGGTACGTCGAGGGTGAGCGTGCCCGCGTCGGCGTCGAGGACGGCCGGCACGCCGAGCGGCACGGTCGGCGCGGTGGGGTCGTGGCCGAAGCCCAGCCCTTCCACGACCGGCACGCCCAGGTCGCCGAGCCGGTCGGCGAGGAGCGCGCGGACCTCCTCGTACGGCCCGCACTCCTCCCATGAGCCCAGGGCGATCCCGGCGACGCCGTCGAGCCAGCCGGAGCGGAGCAGCTGGGTGAGGATCCGGTCGAGGCGGTACGGCTCCTCCCCCACCTCCTCCAGCAGGAGCAGGCCGCCGCGGGCGGAGGGCCTGGCGTACGGGGTGCCGAGGTCGGAGGCGAGCAGGCTGGCGCAGCCGCCGAGGGTGACGCCGGCGGCGCGGCCCGGCACCAGCGCGGTCCCCGTCGCCGGGGTCCGTACCGTCTCGGGCGCGAAGAGGGTGGCCCGCAGGGAGTCCCGGGTGCGCGGCTCGTCGAGGAAGGGGGCGGTCGTGATCATCGGGCCGTGCAGGGTGGCGAATCCGGCGCGGACGGCGAACGCCTCGTGCAGGGCGGTGACGTCGCTGTAGCCGATGAAGGGCTTGGGGCCGGCCGCGCGGATCGCCACCCAGTCCACCAGGTCCACCATGCGCTGCGCGCCGTAGCCGCCGCGCGCGCAGATCACGGCGGCTACGGAGGGGTCGGTGTACGCCTCCGTGAGGTCGCGGGCCCGGGCGCGGTCGGCGCCCGCGAGGTGGCCGAGGACCGGGTGGGCGTCGAGGACGTGCGGGGCGACGACCGGTTCGAGGTCCCAGCCGCGCAGCAGGTCGAGCCCCGCCCGGAGCCGCTCCTCGGGGATCAGGCCGCTGGGGGCGACGACGGCGATGCGGTCGCCGGGGCGCAGCCGGGCGGGGCGGGCCAGCTCGCGTACGGGGGCGGGGCCGGGGGCCGGGGTGGGCGCGGTCACGTGCGCAGCTCCAGCTCCGGGACGTCGGGCCGGTCGAAGCCGAAGACCCTGGCGTAGAGGGCGAGTTCGGCCTCCAGGGCGCGGATCATGGTGTCGGCGTGCCGGAAGCCGTGGCCTTCGCCGGGGAAGGCCAGGTAGGCGTGCGGGATGCCCCGGCCGGCGGCGCGGGCGAGGAGCCGTTCGGCCTGGGCGGGCGGGCAGATGACGTCGTCGAGGCCCTGGAGGAGGAGGAAGGGGGCGGTGATCCGGTCGACGTGCTCGATGGGCGAGCGTTCCTCGTACCGCTCGGGCACCTCGTCGAGGGGGCCGATGAGGCCGTCGAGGTAGCGGGACTCGAAGTCGTGGGTCTCGTCGGTGGCCCAGCCCTTCAGGTCGAGGACGGGGTAGATGATCGTGCCGCAGGCGTAGACGTCGGTGCGGACGAGGGAGGCGGCGCTGGTCCAGCCGCCGGCGCTGCCGCCGCGGATGGCGAGGCGGGCGGGGTCGGCGGTGCCCTCGGCGGCGAGGGCGGTGGCGACGGCGGCGCAGTCCTCGACGTCGACGACGCCCCACTCGCCGCGGAGCCGCTCGCGGTAGGCGCGGCCGTAGCCGGTGGAACCGCCGTAGTTGACCTCGGCGACGCCGATGCCGCGGGAGGTGAAGTAGGCGATCTCCAGGTCGAGGACGAGGGCGGAGTGGCCGGTGGGGCCGCCGTGGGCGCGGATGACGTAGGGCGGGAGTTCCCCGGCGGGGCCGGTGGCGGCCGGGTTGCGGGGCGGGTGGACGTGGGCGTGGATGTCACGGCCGCCGGGTCCGGTGAAGGTGCGGACGGCGGGCTCGGGGTAGTGGGCGGGGTCGACGGGGTCGGTGTGCGGGGAGCCGACGACCCGGGTGCGTCCGGTGCGGGTGTCGAGTTCGACGATCTCGTGGCGGCGGTGGGGTCCGGCGGCGACGCCGAGGACGCGGGTGCCGTGGACGGTGAGGGTGGAGCTCCAGACGGTCCAGGGGCCGGGGACGTCGACGAGGGCGCCGGTGTCGGGGTCGAGGATGCCGAGGACGGCGTCGCCGCGGCCGTGGAGGACCGCGATCGGCCCGGTCTCCAGGGCCTTGAACCAGGTGAGTCCGGTCTGCCAGAGGGGTCCGGCGAACTCCTCCTCGCGGGGGCAGAGCGCGGCGACGGGTCCGAGGGTGCCGTCGGCGGCGACCTCGGCCCGGTAGAGGTTCCACCAGCCGGTGCGGTCGCTGCTGAGGAGGAGGCGGCCGGCCGCGTCCCAGTCGGCCTGCGGCACCGATTCCTCCGGTCCGCCGGCGACGGTCCTGGCGTCCTTGAGGGTGCCGTCGGCGGTGATCTCGGCGAGGACGGCCTCGGTGCCGTCCCAGGGCATCCGGGGGTGGTCCCAGCCGAGCCAGACGGCCCGCCGCCCGTCGGGCGAGATCCGGGGGCCGGTGACGAACCGGTGGCGCCCGTCGGAGAGTTCGCGGACGGCGGCCCGGTCGTCGGCGGCGGAGCCGTCGAGCGGGACGGCGGCGAGGACGCGGCGGACGTCGGTGGGCGCCGGGCCGGTGAATTCCTCCAGGACGCACCAGACCTCGCCGTGCCCGGTCCTCAGCACCGGGTCGGACCAGCGCAGTCCGCCGCCGACGCCGGAGACGGGGGTGAGCGGCCGGGGCTCGGCCCCGGGCCGGGCGTCGGGCTCGTAGGCGTACAGCCGCTGGTCGGGGAAGTGGCAGAAGACGACGAGGGGTCCGCCGGAGGGCCGTTCGGCGGCGGCCCAGGGGCGGCCGCCGTACTCGATGACCCGGCTCCGGACGTTCCACGGCGGGGGCAGCAGGGTCTCCTCGGTGCCGTCGGCGCGCCGCCGGACGAGCGTCCGGCGGCCGCCTTCGGTGGGGCGCGGAGCGGTCCACCACACCTCGTCGCCGACGGTGGACAGGTGATCGGGCCGTCCGTCGTTGGCCGCCGCGAGCGCGGCGGTGACGGGCGACGGCCAGCTGCCGTAGGCGGCCGTGTTCTGCATTCTCGATCCCCCCGGGGTTCCTGTTCGGTCCTACGCGGTCTTCAGGTAGTGGTCGAGCACCCGCACGCCGAAGTGCAGGGCGTCGACGGGGACGCGTTCGTCGACGCCGTGGAAGAGCGCGCCGTAGTCCAGGCCCGGGGGCAGCTTCAGCGGAGAGAAGCCGTAGCCGGTGATGCCGAGCCGGGAGAACTGCTTGGCGTCGGTGCCGCCGGACATGGTGAAGGGCACGGCCCGCCCGTCCGGGTCGAAGCGTTCGACGGCGGCCCTCAGCTTGGCGAAGGTCGGGGAGTCGACGGGTGCTTCGAGGGGCACCTCGCGGTGGTGGAACTCCCAGGCGACGTCCGGTCCGGTGAGCCGGTCCATGGTGGCCGCGAACTCGTCCTCGGTGCCGGGCAGCATCCGTCCGTCGACGTAGGCGACGGCCTGGCCGGGGATGACGTTGCACTTGTACCCGGCCTGGAGCATCGTCGGGTTGGCGCTGTTGCGGACGGTGGCCTCGACGAGGGCGGCGGCCGGCCCGAGCTTGTCGAGGAGGAGCGGCACGTCGAGCTCGGGGTCCTCCGTGTCGACGTCGATGCCGTGCAGCGCGGCGAGCTCGGTGAGGGCGGCGCGGACGGTGGCGGTGAGCCGGACGGGCCAGCCGTGGGCGCCGATGCGGGCGACGGCCGCGGCGAGGCGGGTGACCGCGTTGGCCTCGTTGACCTTGGAGCCGTGGCCGGCCCGGCCGCGGGCGGTGAGCTTGAGCCAGGCGGTGCCCCGCTCGCCGGCCCCGATGGGGTAGAGCGTCATGCCGGGGTGGGGGTGGAAGCTGAAGGCGCCGGACTCGCTGATGCCCTCGGTGCAGCCCTCGAAGAGGGCGGCGTGCCGGTCGGCGAGGAAGCCGGAGCCGTCCTCGGCGCTGTCCTCCTCGTCGGCGGTGTAGGCGAGGACGATGTCGCGGCGCGGGCGGACGCCCTGGCGGGCCCACGAGCGGGCGACGGCGAGGACCATCGCGTCCATGTTCTTCATGTCGACGGCGCCCCGGCCCCAGACGACGTCGTCGCGGACCTCCCCGGAGAAGGGGTGGACGGTCCACTCGGCCGGGTCGGCCGGGACGACGTCGAGGTGGCCGTGGACGAGGAGGGCGGGGGCGGTGGGGTCGGTGCCGGGGATGCGGGCGACCATGTTGGTCCGGCCGGGGGTGCGCTCCAGCAGGGTCGGTTCGATCCCGGCGTCGGCGAGCCGCTCGGCGACGTACTCGGCGGCGGGGCGCTCGCGGCAGTCACCGCCGCCGCGGTTGGTGGTGTCGATGCGGATCAGGTCGGAGGTGAAGGCGACGACCTCGTCGAGCGCCTTCCCGTCCGGTCCCGAGGGGGACGGGCCCACCGGGGCCGCGCCTTCGGGGGACGTGCCTGTGCGGGACATACCTGCGCGGGGCGTACCTGCGCGGGGCGTGCTGCTAGCCATACTGCTCCTCCACGGCGGCCGAGACGATCGTCGTGACCGCTTTGAACGTGCGGATCGCCTCGTACATCGTCGCGCTGGTGTACGCGACGCGCCGCTCGCCGCTCCGCGCCACGCCGGGAACCACCGTGGCGGCGGCGCCCAGGTGCTCGGCGTCGAACTCGACCTGGACGGTGTGCGGCCCGGCGTTCACCGGCTCGTGGCGGACGGCGAGGGCGGCCGCCTCGCGGGCGGCGGCCCGGATGTCGGCGGCGGTGCGGGCCGGCGTCCGGCACACCGCCGCGTACCGCGAGACGTGGTCCTTGACGGCGACCTTGAGCGCCTCGGGGGCGTAGCCCAGGGCGTCCTCGCAGGTCAGGTCGTCGCCGGTGACGAGGACGACGGGGACGCCGTACTCCGCGACCACGTGCGCGTTGAGCACCCCCTCGCTCGCGCGCAGGCCGTTCAGCCAGACGCCGGTGATCGAGTTGGCGAGGTAGGTGTGGGCGAGGACGCCCTCGGCGCCGGCGCCGGTGTGATAGCCGACGAAGGCGATCCCGTCGACGTCCCCGTGCTGGACGCCCTCGACCATGGAGAGCGACTTGTGGCGGCCGGTGAGCATCTGGACCCGGTCGTCGAGCTGCTCCAGGAGCAGGTTCCGCATCGTCCAGTGCGCCTCGTTCACCAGCACCTCGTCGGCGCCGCCGTCGAGGAAGCCGAGCGCCGCCGCGTTCACGTCCGAGGTGAACATCGGCCGGCAGCGCTCCCACTGGGGCGTGCCGGGCAGCACGTCGGCGGGCCAGGTGACGCCGGTGGCGCCCTCCATGTCGGCGCTGATGAGGATCTTCATGACTGGCACCGTACGCGCCGTCCGGCGGCCGTACCACCCCTGTGGATAACCGTCGTTGGAGTGGACCAATGGTGTCGCCGGAAGGGAGGTACCGGCACGTCAGGGCGGTTCGGCGAAGGTCCGCGGGTCGGTCCCGGGCGTGCGGCGCGGCGCCTCGGCGGCGCGGGCCGCGCGCTCACCGGGCGGGGCGGTGCCCGATTCCGTGGATCATGGAAGCATCCCGCCCGGCGGCCTTCCCCGGCGCCGTCCCGTTCTCGGACGATCCGACTCCTGAATCGGCCCAAACATCTCCAAGGGGTACGTATAGGCTGTCGGCCGCAGTTGTCCCGCCCGACCGACCGGAGTGTTCTCGGTGACCATCGCGCTCGATCCGTCCGACACCACCCCCGCCTCCTCTCCCGCTCCCGAGGCGGAGGAGGGCTTCTGGGTCCCGCAGGCAGCGGAGCCCCAGGACGCCCCCGGGTCCGGGGCCTCCGGGGAGAAGGCCGAGGAGGAGATCCCCGCAGGGGGGACCGCCGAAGGGGAGGCCGTGGAGGAGGACGTGGAGGAGGACGTCGAGGAGGACGCGTCCGTCTCCACCGACCCCGCCGACCACGACCCGGTCGTCGTCCGGGACGCCCGGGACTTCGGGGTCTACGCCAGGACCGGCGGCTGGACCTTCGCCCTGAAGGTGGCCCGCAGCGTGCGGCCCGGCGGGCAGCCGGCCGAGGGCACGGCGGCGCGGAAGGTGTCGGCGCGCGCGTTCGCGGCGCTCGCCGGGTGCTCGGCGGAGCGCGTGATGCGCCACTACAAGGCGTGGGACATGGCGGCGGACGACGGTCTGGTGCCGCAGTTCGAGGTCCTGGAGCCGGGCGCCGACATCGAGCTGCCGGACGCGGACGTCTGGCTGTCGTACTACACCTCCCGCAACAGCGCGTCCTCCGTGCGGGGCCAGGCGATCAGCGCGGCGGCGGAGGCGGAGGGCATCCGGCCGACGAAGGCCCTGGAGGTGGCGGAGAACCCGACGGCGCTGCGGGCCGCGATCCTCGCCGACCCGGGGACGGCCGAGGCGGCGCGCGGGGCGCTGCTCGACCGGATGAAGGAGGACCCGGCGCTCCAGACGGAGATGGCGCGGGCCATCGCCCGCACGGACGACCTGAAGAAGGCGGTGGCGAGCGAGGCGAAGGTCGCCGACCGGATCGGCTACGTCCGTCAGATCGTCGAGAACGGGCAGGTCAGGACCCCCGCCGGGCAGACCGTCGAGGCGCCCGCCGAGGTGCGCGCGGAGGCCGAGCGGCATCTGTCGCTGATCGACGGGCTGGACGACTCGGAGGAGGCCGGCGAGTGGGCCGGCGAGGCGTACGAGTCGGTGAGGGGGCTCGTCGCGAGGGCGGTCGAGGAGGACCCGGCGCTGCGGGTGCAGGAGCGCAGGACCCGCTTCTACAGCTCCCTCCAGAAGGCCACGAAGGTCTTCGAGGAGCTGACCCTCGACGAGGTGATGGAGGAGGAGATCTACGAGGAGGACATGCTCCAGCGCCTCGAAGCCCTCCAGGAGGCGATCGGCAGCTGCATCGCCGCCCTGCGCAAGGCCGCGCCGACCGCCCCCTGAGGGGCCGCCTCAGTCCTCGTGGCCGAGCTGGAGGTCGCGTTCGGTGCGGCCTCCGCCGGCCACCTGGAGGACGGTGGCGACGGGCGGGTATCCGGCGGCGATGACCGTGTACTCGCCGGAGGACAGGTCGACGAAGCGGAAGGTGCCGTCGGGGCCGGTGGTGAGGGTGTCGACGACGTTCCCGGCCGCGTCGAGCAGGGTCACCCGGGCGTCCTCGACGGGCCTCCCGCCGCCGGCCCTGACCGTGCCCCGGAGCACCGCGCCGCCCGCCAGCTCGATGTCCTGGCGGGTCTCGCGGGAGGACTGGACGCTGACCGGGACGGCGGCGGGCCGGAAGGCGGGGGCGCTGGCCGCGAGGGTGTACTCGCCGGCGACCAGCTCGGTGATCACGTACCCGCCCTCGCGTCCGCTGCGGGTGGAGGCGACGACCTCGCCGCGTACGTCGGTGAGGGTGACGGCGGCGTCCCGGACGGGGGTTCCGTCGGCGGTGACGACGCTGCCGGCGAGGCGGCCGGCCCCGCCGAGGACGACGTCGAGGTCGACCGGCCGGTCGCCCACGGTCACGGAGACGGCCTGCGGCTGGTGGCCGCCCGCGGCGGCGATCAGCACGTACGAGCCGCCGCCCGGCACGCTGAGCGCGTACCGGCCGTCCTCGCCGCTGGCGCCGCGGCCGATCTGGCGCCCGCCGACGTCGATGAGGGTGAGCGCGGCGCGCGGGACGCGGCTGCCGTCGTGGTGCTGGACGGTGCCGCAGACCGGCACCCCGCTGCGGTGGGGGCCTGCGGGCGCCGGGGCGGGGGCCGCGTGCCGGGCGTGCGGCACGGCCTGGGCGGCGGTGTCGTAGGGGGTGTCGGTGGCCTCGGTGGCGGGGGTGTGGTGGGACACCAGCGGTTGCTCCTTGAGGAAGAAGGCGAGGACGAGGCCGAGCACGAGGACCGGCACGAGGTAGAGGAAGATCCGTGGCATGGCGTCCGCGTACGCCTGGACGTAGAGGTCACGCAGGGCGGGTGGCAGCGCGTGCACCGTCTGCGGGGTGATCGCCTCGGCGGGCGGCAGGGCGGCGCCCGCGCCCTGGCCGCCCGCGCCCTGGACGGCGGGCAGCCGGTCGGCGAGGGCGGAGTCGAGGCGGGCGGCGAAGACGGTGCCGAAGACCGCGGCGCCGACGCTGCCGCCGATCTGGCGGAAGTAGTTGTGGGCGCTGGTGGCGGTGCCGAGGTCGGCGGGCCGGACGGAGTTCTGCACGGCGAGGATGAGGACCGGCATGATCAGGCCGATGCCGGTGCCCAGGACGGCCTGCCAGAGGCTGTGGGTGAGCCGGGGCGTGCCGGTGTCCATCCGGGAGAGCAGCGCCATGCCGAGGACGGCGAGGGCGGAGCCGAGCACCGGGTAGACCTTGTAGCGGCCGGTGCGGCTGATGAGCTGGCCCGAGACGACGGAGGCGACGACGATCCCGCCCATGAGCGGGAGCATCAGGAGCCCGGACTCGGTGGCGGTGGCGCCCTCGACCATCTGGAGGAAGCTCGGCAGGTAACTGGCCGCGCCGAAGAGGGCGATGCCGACGACGGCGCCGACGAGCGCGGTGACGGTGAAGACGGAGTCGCGGAACAGCCGCAGCGGGATGAGGGGTTCGGGCGCGAAGTGCTCGACGACGAGGAAGAGCAGGACAGTTCCGGCGGCGCCGCAGCCGAGGCCGATGATGACCCGGTCGTCCCAGTCGTACTCGGTGCCGCCCCAACTGGTCAGCAGGACCAGGCAGGTGGAGGCGGCGGCGAGGAGCAGGGTGCCGAGGACGTCGAAGCGGGCGCGGGCCTTCGGCTTGGGCAGCTTGAGGACGGTGGCGACGACGGCGAGGGTGACGAGCCCGAAGGGCACGTTGAAGTAGAAGCACCAGCGCCAGGAGACGTGGTCGGTGAAGAAGCCGCCGAGGAGCGGTCCGGCGACCGAGGCGAGGCCGAAGGCGGCGCCGATCAGGCCCATGTAGCGGCCGCGTTCGCGGGGCGGGACGATGTCGGCGATGATCGCCTGGACGCCGATCATGAGGCCGCCGGCACCGGCGCCCTGGAGGGCGCGGAAGGCGATGAGCTCGTCCATGCTGCGGGACCAGCCGGCGAGTCCCGAGCCGACGACGAAGACGACGATGGCGAAGAGGAAGACGCTCTTGCGGCCGAGGAGGTCGCCGAGCTTTCCGTAGACGGGCAGGCCGATGGTGGAGGTCAGCAGATAGGCGGTGATCGCCCAGGACATCCGGTCCAGGCCCTGGAGTTCGCCGACGATCTTCGGCAGCGCGGTGGCGACGATCATCTGCTCCAGCGCGGCGAGGAGCAGCGCGAGCATCAGGCCGAAGAAGACGAGCCGGACGCGCCGGGGGTCGGTCGGGGTCTCGTCCGGGGCCGGCGGCGGGGGCCCGCCGGGCGGTCCGTCCTCGGGGAGCGCGGCGGCTTCCCCGGCGTCCTTCACCAGCGTGATCGCACCCACGTACGGCTCCCCTCGTCATGGCGTCGCCCCGGCGCGGAGGCGGCCTCGGCTCGGAGGCGCCCTCGGGGACGGGCCATTCTTCGCATCGGGCGCGAAGCGGGAGCAAGTCGGGCGTGACGGGCGGGAGGTGGGCCGACGGAGGGTCGACGGGCGTGAACGGCGGGGCGCGAGGGGGCACTTGCGGCGCTCATCAGCGCGTTTGCGGAACTCCCCGCGCCCCCTCGGCGCTTCGGGCGCCGGTACGGGGGCGACGGGGAATCCACTCGAACCGGTGAACGCCCCGGGCGTTACTTCTCGGTCTCGGCCGCCAGGTTGGCGAGGACCGCGTCGTAGATCCGGGCGAGGCCCTTGGGGGCGAAGGTCCGCTCGAAGAAGCCGCCGATGCCGCCGGCGCCGTTCCAGACGGAGGTGACGACGGCGCGGGAGCTGCCCTCGCCGGCCGGGGTCACGGTCCAGGTGGTGACCATGGAGGAGTTGCGGTCCTTCTCGACGAGCTGCCCGTCGGTGGGCTCGCTGACCTCCAGGAGGCAGTCGCGGACGCGCTTGCTGGTGGCCTGGAGCTTCCAGTGGACGAGCGTGCCCTCGCCGTCACCGCCCTCGCGCACCTCGTACTCGCTGAAGTGCTCGGGCAGCAGCTTCGCGCGCGCGCCGCTGTAGTCGGCCAGCGTGTCGAACACGGTCTCCGCGTCCGCCGCGATGATCCGTTCCGTCGTGGCCTCGACCTGCGCCATCGCATTTCCTCCAGCTCATGGTTCTTCGGGGGGTGTGGGCCAAGCGAACCACGAGCCTCGCGGGGCGCGAAATCCGGGTTGCGACGACCAAGAGAACAGGTGTTCTATTCCGGTCGCCACGGGAGTCGAGCGCACGAACGAAACCGATCGAGGGGGCGTCCCTGCGCCGGGCCCTCCGGGCGAGACCCCCTCCGGGCCCGCCGACACCGCCCTCTTCGGCACGGACGCGGTCACCACCCGTCGGCTCGCCTCCCGCCGCCGGCAGGGCGCCCCCATCGCCCTGGGCACCGACGTCGACTGCCGCCAGCGGCCCGGAGCAGCTCAGCCTCCCCCGAGCCCGCAGACACGCCGGAGAGTCACCTGACACGCCGTCAACGCCCCCTCCGTTCGGGTCGTTCACGGGCACAACAGGTCGTGTCCCGCGCCCCGCGGGGCACTTCACGCTCCATGACCACCCGCGCAGGAATGCTGATCGCCGCTGGGGCGCTGGTCGCCGGGACGGTCACCGTCCTGCCCGCGTCCGCCGCGGGCACCGGTGAACCGGTCCCCCGCCCCCTCCCCCCGCTCGCCTGGACCGACTGCGCCACCACGGCGTACCCCGAGCTCCAGTGCGCCACCCTCAAGGTGCCGCTCGACCACGACGACCCGGCCGGCCGGAACATCTCGCTCGCGCTGACCCGGATCCCGCACACCGCGAAGACCTCCCAGGGCCCGCTCCTGG
Source organism: Streptomyces sp. NPDC056503 (assembly GCF_042794995.1). Taxonomy (NCBI): domain Bacteria; kingdom Bacillati; phylum Actinomycetota; class Actinomycetes; order Kitasatosporales; family Streptomycetaceae; genus Streptomyces; species Streptomyces sp. NPDC056503. Next base: position 6,103 of record NZ_JBHTST010000040.1, on the reverse strand, counting down.
TCAACCCCGGCGGCCCGGGCGGCAGCGGCCGCGGCATGGCCGGCTACGTCGCCGCCTCGCTGCCCGCGAAGGTCGCCGCCCAGTACGACGTCATCGGCTTCGACCCGCGCGGCGTCGGCAAGAGCGAGCCCGCGCTCGACTGCCGGCCCGGCCACTTCGACCCGGTGCGCCCCGACTCGGTGCCGCGCGGGGCCGAGGCCGAGCGGACCGCCCTGGAGCGCGCGCAGGCCTTCGCCGCCGCCTGCGGCAAGAAGTACGCGGACGTGCTCCCGCACATCGACACCGTCTCCACCGCCCGCGACCTCGACCTGATCCGCAGGGCGCTCGGCGCCGAGCGGATCAACTACCTCGGCTACTCGTACGGCACCTACCTGGGCGCCGTCTACGCCCGGCTGTATCCGGAGCGGGTGCGGCGGATGGCGCTGGACTCCGTGGTCAACCCCAACGGCGTCTGGTACGAGGACAACATCGCGCAGGACTACGCCTTCGACACCCGCCACAAGGACTTCATGGCCTGGGTGGCCAAGCACGACTCCGCCTACGGTCTGGGCACCGACCCGGCGGCCGTCGAGGCCGCCTGGTACCGGATGCGCGAGGAGCTGGGCGACTCGCCGGCCGGCGGCAAGGTCGGCCCCGGCGAGCTGGAGGACACCTTCCTGCCCGGCGGCTACTACGACGGCTACTGGCCGAGGCTCGCGAGCGCCTTCTCCGCGTACGTGAACAAGCGGGACCCGGCCCCGCTGACGGCCGCCTACGAGCGGTACGGCGAGGCCGACTCCGCCGCCGACAACGGCTACTCCGTCTACACCGCCGTCCAGTGCCGGGACGCCGCCTGGCCCAAGGACTGGAACGTCTGGCGCAAGGACAACTGGGAGGTCCACGCCAAGGCGCCCTTCTCCACCTGGAACAACGCCTGGTACAACGCTCCGTGCGCCTTCTGGCCGGTGGAGCCGCTCACCCCGCCGGACGTCGGCAACGACCAGCTGCCGCCGGTCCTCGTCCTCCAGGCCACGGACGACGCCGCCACCCCGTACGAGGGCGGGCTCGCCCTGCACCGGATGCTGCGCGGCTCCAGCCTGGTCGTCGAGCAGGGCGGCGGGAACCACGGCGTGACCCTGGCCGGCAACGACTGCCTCGACAAGCACCTGAGCACCTACCTCGCCACCGGCACCGTGCCCCGCGCCGAGGGCGCGTCGGAGGTCGACGCGGTCTGCGCCGCGGCGGCGGCGCCCGAGCCCGAACCGGCCGCGAAGCCGAAGGCGGAGGCCGGCGGCGAGAAGGCGAGCGACACGAAGAAGGCGAGCGCCGGCGAGAAGGCCGCCGGCCGGAAGGCGTCCGCCCCCGTGCGACCCGCCGGGACCACCCTCCACGGGCTGCTCGGCCACGTGCGCTGATCCGTGGTCCCGCTCGCTCACTCGCGACACCCGCGCCCCCGTCCCCCCGTCCCCCGGTCCAGCCGCGTCGTCCGGGGGACGGGCCGGTCAGACGGCCGGGTCGCCGAGGAGGGTCAGGGAGCGTTCGGCGGCACGGCCCAGGCGGGGGTGCGGGAGGGCGGCTTCGAGGACGTCCCTGGCCAGCGGGTCGCCGAGGGCGCCGAGGCCCTCGACGCAGGCGAGGCCGACCCGCCAGTGGGGGTCTCCGGCCGCCAGCCGTCGTTCCAGGACGGTGACGAGGGCCGGGGCGGACTCGGGGGCGCGCAGGTCGGCGAGGAGCCGGACCGGGAGCAGCGCGTAGGCGGCCCGGAGTTCGTTGGTGGCGAGGGCGGCGGCGGCCCGGGCGGTGCGCGGGTCGCCGAGCCGGACGAGGGCGTGGGCGGCGGTGACGCACCGCTCGGGGTCCCGGTGGTTGAGGAGGAGGACGAGGGCCTCGAAGGCGCGCGGGTCGCCGGCCACGCCGAGCCGGTAGGCGGCGATCTCCCGGGCCCAGAGCGGCTGTCCCGGTGCGGTGAGCAGCCGCCGGAGTTCCTCGGGGTCGGTGGTGCGGGCGAGTTCTCCGAATGCGTCGGGAAGGCTTCCCTCTTCGTTCTCGATCTCGTCCCGCAATCGATCGATCATCGAGCAGAATTCGGGATCCTCCGAGTCGACCTCGGAGTTGTCCTCGGCGATTTCCATGAATCCGAGGCTATCCGCGATCCACATCACATTTTCCCGACTTCCCAGGACTGGCGTGCTCGTTACTCGCCGGTTAATCTCAAGTGAGCGGGGAACCCCCGCACTTCTCGCCACGGCCTGGTGACGCAGCCGTGGTGAGCGCTGGTCGGTTCGGCAGTTCGCGACGTGGCTCAGGGACAGAGCCCGCGTCCTCCCTTTTTCTCCTCAAGGCCCTCGCCGCCGTGTGCACCGGGGCCGCATCCCCGTACACCGCGGCGCTGCCTCCGTGCAGCCGGCCGCGTTCCCGGTATTTCCCGCGCCCTTTCCCTCCGCGCGCGCACCGCCCTTCAGTCGTCACTCTTCCTCTCAGGAGTCCCCTGATGGACACCCCTCTCTCCACCATCGCCGTCGTCGGTCTCGGCACCATGGGCACCGGCATAGCCGACGTCCTCGTCCGGGCCGGCCGTGAGGTCGTCGGCATCGACGTCAGCGAGTCCGCGGCCGCCCGTGCAGTCGCCGCCCTGGAGGCGTCCACCGCCCGTGCCGTGGCCCGTGAGCGCATCACCGAGGACGAGCGGCAGGACGCGCTGGCGCGCTTCCGCGTCTACTCGGACCTCCAGGCCGCCGCCGCGGCCGACCTCGTCATCGAGGTGGTCCCGGAGACCTACGAGGCCAAGCAGGAGGTCTTCCGGACGCTCGACGGGATCGTCCGGCCGGACGCCATCCTCGCCACCGGCACCAACGCCCTCTCGGTGACCCGGCTCGCCGCCGACTCCGCCCACCCGGAGCGCGTCCTCGGCCTGCACTTCTTCGCGCCGGTCCAGGCGATGAAGCTGGTCGAGGTGGTCTCCTCGGTGCTGACCGACCCCCGCGCGGTGGACGCGGTCACCCGGCTCGCCGAGGACCTCGGCAAGGAGCCGGTGGCCGTCGGCGACCGGGCCGGTTTCATCGCGGACGGGCTGCTCTTCGGCTACCTCAACCAGGCCGCCGCGATGTACGAGGCCCGCTACGCCTCCCGCGAGGACATCGACGCCGCCATGAAGCTGGGCTGCGGTCTGCCGATGGGCCCGCTGGAGCTGCTCGACCTGGTGGGCGTCGACACCGCCCGTACCGTCCTCGACGCGATGTACCAGGCGTCCCACGACCGGCTGCACGCCCCCGCGCCGATCCTGAAGCAGCTCTCCGAGGCCGGCCTCACCGGCCGCAAGGCGGGCCGCGGCTTCTACACGTACGCGGCGCCGGGCTCGGCCGAGAAGGTCGCCGACACGCTGACCCCGGCGGCCTCGGGCACCGGCGGCGCGGGCCGCGAGGTCCGCTCGGTGGGCGTGGCCGGCTCGGGCACGATGGCCTCCGGCATCGCCGAGGTCTTCGCCAAGGCCGGGTACGACGTCGTCCTCGCCGCCCGCTCGCAGGAGAAGGCGGACGCGGCCAAGGCGTACATCGCCAAGTCGCTGGCCCGCTCGGTGGAGAAGGGCCGGATGACCGGCGAGGCCCGCGAGGAGACGCTGGCCCGGATCGCTCCGGCCGGTTCCCTCGACGCCTTCGCCGAGGTCGACCTGGCGGTCGAGGCGGTCGCCGAGGACCTGGCGATCAAGCAGGAGCTGTTCGGCCGGCTGGACAAGATCTGCAAGCCGGGCGCGGTGCTCGCCACCACGACCTCCTCGCTGCCGGTCGTGGCCTGCGCCCGCGCCACCTCGCGCCCGCAGGACGTCATCGGCATGCACTTCTTCAACCCGGCGCCGGCCATGAAGCTGGTCGAGATCGTCCGCACCGTCCTGACCGCCGACGACGTGCACACCACCGTCCGCGAGGTCACCGCGAAGATCCGGAAGCACGGTGTGGACTGCGGCGACCGGGCCGGCTTCATCGTGAACGCGCTGCTCTTCCCGTACCTGAACAACGCGGTCAAGATGGTCCAGGAGCACTACGCGACGCTGGACGACATCGACACGGCGATGAAGCTGGGCGGCGGGTACCCGATGGGTCCGTTCGAGCTGCTCGACGTGGTCGGCCTGGACGTGTCGCTGGCGATCGAGAAGGTGCTGCACCGCGAGTTCCGCGACCCGGGCCTGGCCCCGGCGCCGCTCCTGGAGCACCTGGTGGCGGCCGGCTGCCTGGGCCGTAAGACGGGGCGCGGCTTCCGCGAATATGCCCGGCGCTGAGCCCACCGAGCCGCGACGGGGGTGGGGCGGGCTCCTTGAGCCCTCCGGCGGTCCGCCCCCGCAGGCGCGTCTTCCTGCACGGATGCAGTACGTTCGGGTCATGCCCAAGGCCGTGAAGACACCCCGTGCCACCTCTTCGCCCGACGCTCAGGAGAGCGCGGCGGGGACCCGTGCCGCCGCGCAGCGGCTCAAGATGCGGCGGGAGCTGGCGGCCGCCGCGATGGAGCTCTTCGCGACGAAGGGGTACGAGGCCACCACGGTCGACGAGATCGCGGCCGCGGCCGGGGTGGCCCGGCGGACCTTCTTCCGCCACTTCCGGTCCAAGGAGGAGGCGATCTTCCCGGACCACGACGACACGCTGGTGCGCGCGGAGGCGGTGCTGAACGCGGCCCCGCCGCACGAGCACCCGCTCGACACGGTGTGCCGGGGCATCAAGGAGGTCATGAAGATGTACGCGGGCTCCCCCGCGATCTCCGTGGCCCGCTACCGCCTGACCCGCGAGGTGCCGACGCTGCGGGAGCGCGAGATCGCCTCGGTGGCCCGCTACGAGCGGCTCTTCACCCGCTATCTGCTGGGCCACTTCGACGAGCGGGACCACCACGACGGCAACGACGACCCGCTGCTCGCCGAGGTGGCGGCCTCGGCGGTGGTCACCGCCCACAACCACGTGCTGCGGCGCTGGCTGCGGGCCGGCGGCCAGGGGGACGTGGAGTCCCAGCTCGACCACGCCTTCGCGATCGTGCGGGAGACCTTCGGCTCGGGCATAGGCGCGGGTCGTCCGGCCCCCTCCTCCTCTCAGCAGCCCGCCCCGACCCCGCAGGAGGCGCCGGTCGCGCAGGTCTCCGCCTCGGGTGACGTGGTGGTCGCCGTGGCGCGTACCGACGCTCCGCTGGACGAGGTCATGCGCACCATCCAGCAGGCACTCACGAAGGGCTGAGGCCCGCTTCTCCCGCACCTTCGAAGGTCCGACACGAGGGCCGCCCCCGGTTTCCCGGGGGCGGCCCTCGTCGTGTTCCCCCAGCTCAGAGCGGCATTCGATCGATCATCGCTCATTCGTGAACACCTTTTTTCATCTGAGTGAAATTGTTGGCACGCAGTGCCTTGTCACGTGACACGGCGTGCCATACGTTGATGTTGTCCGGGTGGCCGGAGCACCGAGAAAGCTCGTGTTCCGGCTGTCCCCACAGCCCTACGGCCGTGCGCCCGGACGCCTGCGTCACAGGCACCCTCGCGCCCCACCCGGCGCCGCCACAGCAGTACCGAGCCGAACCGACGGCACACCTCCACAGCAGCAGCACTCCCCGACGTAACCCTCAGGCGTCCGCTCCCCGGACGCTCTCCGCCGGAGGCACACCGTGAAGGAAATCCTGGACGCGATCCAGTCGCAGGACGCCACGTCCGCCGACTTCGCGAACATCAAGCTCCCCGAGTCGTACCGGGCCGTCACCGTCCACAAGGACGAGGCGGAGATGTTCGCCGGCGTCGCCAGCCGCGACAAGGACCCCCGCAAGTCGCTCCACCTCGACCAGGTGCCGATCCCCGAGCTCGGCCCGGGCGAGGCGCTCGTCGCCGTCATGGCGAGCTCCGTGAACTACAACTCGGTCTGGACCTCGATCTTCGAGCCCGTCTCGACCTTCGGCTTCCTGGAGCGCTACGGCCGTCTCTCCGAGCTGACCAGGCGCCATGACCTGCCGTACCACGTCATCGGCTCCGACCTCGCGGGCGTCGTGCTGCGCACCGGCCCCGGCGTCAACGCCTGGAACCCGGGCGACGAGGTCGTCGCGCACTGCCTGTCGGTCGAGCTGGAGTCCTCCGACGGCCACAACGACACGATGCTCGACCCCGAGCAGC
>NZ_JBHTST010000039.1:0-56408 GCF_042794995.1 Streptomyces sp. NPDC056503 | reverse complement strand
CGGGGCTGGGGGCCCCCCCCCACCGTTGGGGGGCCTGTGGCCCTCGTTCCACGCGCCCGGGGGGGGCCCCCCCCGCCGGGCCTCTTCTCATGCCCCGGTGTGGCGCACCGGGATCCACAGCTCCGCCGCGGCCGTCTTCCAGTCCTCCGCCGGACGGACCGAGAGGATCTCGGGGCCGGGTCGGCTCTCGTACGGGTTCGACGGGAACCACTCGGTGAAGACGTCCCGCCACAGGTACTGGAGCGCCTGCGGGTAGGGGCCCTCGACCTCGAAGACGGCCCAGGTGCCGGCGGGGACGTCGAGGGTGTCGTACGCCTGCCCCGCCTCCGGTTCCGCGATCACGCCGTACCAGTGGTCGAGCTCCACGCCCTCCTCGCGGCTGTCGGCGAGGTGGACGACGGCGGAGACGAGCCCGGCCGGCTCCCCGGCCGACAGGGCGGCGAGCCGGCCCAGGGTCTCCTGGCCGAGCCCCCGGATCTGTGCGGCGATCGCCGGGTTCTCCCCTTCGTGGACGAGCGGGACCCTGGCCCGGTCGCCGACGATCCGGAAGGCCTCCCGGGCCTCGGTGCGGTACCTCATGCTGCTGTTCCCTTCGACGACGAGGCGGAAGGACATGCGCGGCTGGGCGGTGAGCGTGGCGCCCGTGCGGCGTGCCTCGCCGGGCCCGACGCCGTGGACGGCGCGGAACGCGCGGGCGAACGCCTCCCCGGAGCCGTAGCCGTACCGGACGGCGATCTCCAGGAGCGTCCGCTCCCCGGCGAGCACCTCGGCGCCGGCGACGGTGAGCCGCCTGCGCCGCACGTACTCCGACAGCGGCATCCCCGCGAGCGCGGAGAAGAGCCGGCGGAAGTGGTACTCCGAGGTGGTCGCGATCCGGGCGAGCTCGGCCGGGTCGAGCTCGCCGTCGAGGCGCTCCTCGACGAGGTCGAGCGCCCGGTTCAGGCCCTCCAGCACGGTGCTGTCCTTTCCTTGGTGTCCTCACCGTAGGAACGGGAGTGTGGGGCGGACCCGACCATCGGTGCCCGACCCGGTCGGGTCCCGAGGCGACCCGGTCGGGCCGGGCGGCCTCGGGTCGGACCGGGTCAGGGGCAGGGTCAGGTCAGGGTCAGCAGCATGATGATGTCGTCGCGGTTGTCGCCGGGGGAGACGCGGATGGCGCCGGGGATGCGCCCGACCTCCTTGTACCCGCACTTCGCGTAGAAGGTGTCGGTGCCGGTGCCGCCGCGCACGGAGAGCCGGACGGCCTCGACCGCCTCGAAACCGGGGGCGGTACGGGCGGTGTGCTCGGCGGCGGCCATGAGGTCGCGGCCGTACCCCTTGCCCTGGTGCTTCGGGTGGACCATCACCGTGTACAGCCACACCCAGTGGGTCATCAGGCGGTGGGTGTTGAAGCCGAAGAAGGCGGTGGCGGCGATCTCGCCGTCCTCGTCGCGGCCGACCAGGAGGCGGTGGGTGCCCTGGGCCATGCCCGTGAGGTGCTTGAGGAGGGAGGGGCGGATCTCCTCGGGCGTGACGGGCGGGACGAAGCCGACGGCACCGCCTGCGTTGGAGACGTCGGCCCAGAGGGCGAGCACGCCGTCGGTCAGGGACGGGTCGACGGCCGGATCGGCCTCGAAGGTAAGGGTCATAACTGGACTCTATCTATTACTCCAGGCAGGACTCAAGGGCATTCCACCCTTCGGGCGCCCGGTTCGCGGAGGGGCGCGTACCCGCCCCCGCCGTCGGCGGACGCCTCTCCCCGTGCTTCACTGGGGGACGCTCGTCCCGTATTGGGAAGGTTCGGCACCTCGGAACGAAAGAGTGGGTCATGCTCCGCTACTCGCTGATGCGGCTCGGCATCTTCGCCGGGTGTTTCCTCGCCCTGTGGGGCCTCGTCTACGTCGGCGCGCTCCCGCGCGGCCTCGGCGACTCCAACCTCCTGTGGGTGCTGCTCCTCTCCATCGTCGTCTCGGCCCCCCTGAGCTTCGTCCTGCTCCGCAAGCAGCGCGACAGCCTGAGCGCCGAGATCGTCGAGAAGGTCGACCGCGCCAAGGGCCGCCTCCACGACAACCGCACCCGCGAGGACGCGGTCTAGGACCCTCCGCCGCGCCCTCGGAGGCGCGGCGACTCCGCCCCGGGTTCCGGGGCGCGGCCGCCGGTCGCCCGTGCGGTGTCCCGTCGCAGGGCGGGGGCGATGTTGTCGGCCGCCGTGGTCCAGGCGGCGCCGTCGGCGGGCCGCAGGTGGGCGATGCGGACGAGTCGGCCGCCGTGCCACTCGTGGACGACGGCCGTCAGGATCCCCTCGCCCCCGCTCGCGATGTCGCGGACCCTCTGCAGAAGCAGGGGGTGATGCGCACAGGCCTCCGCGTCCGGCCCGCTCACCGCTGCGCCTGCTCCCAGGCGTCGAACCATCGGTCCAGGAATTCCCGCCATCCGGCCTCGGATCGGGCCCGAAGGGCCGGACTCAGCTGGGACGGCGGTACGGGAACACCCGGCGGTGACACATCGGGTTCGGTCGTCTCCATGAGAACGACCTTAAGGGCTTGCCGCTTTAAGTTGCAAGCCCTTAAGGGGGGGCTCGGTTCGGCGAGGGCGAGCAAGTAGGGTCGCTGGCAACAGCGAGGTGGAGGTAGGGACATGGCGGGCGATGCGTGGATCAGCGAGACCGCGCCGTACCTGGCCCCGCGCGAGCCCGGCCGGAGCGACGCGTGGACCGAGGAGGCCGCCCGGCGGGGACGCCGCGGTGGCCAGCGGCTGCTTCACGCGGGCGAGGTCGAGGCGCCCGAAGCGGTCCGCGCGGCGCTGGGGCTGCCCGTCGGCGGGCGCGCGGTCGTCAGGCGTCGGCTGATCCTGCTGGACGGCCTCCCCGTGGAGCTGGCCGACTCCTACTACCCCGTCTCCGTCGCCGGAGGTACGCCCCTGGCGGAGCCGCGCAAGGTGCCCGGTGGTGCCGTCACCCTGCTCGCGGAGCTGGGGTACGTCGGGGCCGAGGTCGTCGAGGACGTGAGCGCCGGCCTGGCCGTCGAGGAGGAGCGCGGGCATCTCGGCCTCGCCGAGGGGAGCGCGGTCCTCCGGCTGCTCCGCCTGACGCGGACCGCCGACGGGGCGCCGGTGGAGGCGTCCCTGATGGTCATGCCGGACGGCAGGCACCTCACGTACCGGCTCGGGAAGCGGGGCGTGTGATGGCGAGGGAGTTCACGGATCCGAGGTCGCCGCACCAGAGGATCGCGGCGGAGATCCGGCGGCGGATCACCCGCGGAGAGCTGCCGTCGGGCAGCAAGCTGGGCTCGACCGCCGAGCTGATGGAGCAGTACGGCGGCGTGGCCAACACGACGATCCAGAAGGCCCTCCAGATGCTGAAGGCCGAGGGCCTCCTCGAAGGCCTGCCGGGCAAGGGCGTCTACGTGCGGCAGCACGGGCAGCAGTCCGTCGAGCCGATCGCCTACATGAGGCCGGCCGGGCCCGACGAGTCCTATCCGTGGGTGTCCGAGGCCGCGAAGCGACGGCAGGTCGGCAGTTCCCGGCTCCTCGACGTCGAGGTCGTCGTCCCGCCGAGGGAGGTCGCCGAGGCGCTCGGACTGGCGGACGGCGAGCGGGCCGTCCTGCGCAAGCAGCTCCTCCTCCTGGACGGGGAGCCGACGGAGCTCGCGCGGTCGTACTACCCGCTGGGCCTGGTCGAGGGCACGCCCGTGTTGGAGGGGAAGCTCATCCGGGGCGGCACGCCCGCGCTGCTCGCGGCGATGGGTCATCCCCCGCGCGAGTTCGTGGACGAGCTGTCGTCCGAGATCCCGACGGAGGAGGAGGTCGTGGTGTTGGAGCTGCCGAAGGACATGCCCGTCCTCGTCGCCTTCCGGGTCGTCTACTCCGACGGCGGGCGCCCGATCGAGGCCACGCTGATGACGAAGGCGGCGCACCGGTACCGGATGCGCTACCGACTGCCCGTGGCGTAGAACCGCGCGCCGTGGGGGTAAAGGCTGCGTAAGGTTCCTCACAGGCGAGGCACCCCTGGTGTGAGCTTTGCGGCTCTCACCAGGGGTGTTCTGGTTTCCGGACGGGGGTGGCCGGTTCTTGTCCCAAAGAACAGCTTTGAGGTTCTCAAAGTTCAAGTGTTAACGTGTCGCCCATGACGACAGCAGTGCGCCTCCTTCATGCCGCGAGCATCCCGCTCGTGGCGCGCCTGCACGTCGATCTCTGCCGCTGTATGTCCGCGGCCTGTTGTCGCCGCGAGTCCTGAGGCCCCGGCCTCCCCGGCAGCATGCAGCGGCGCCCCGCGCGAGAGCGCGGAAGAGTGCCGCACCCCCCATCCCGTATTCCCCGATACGCATCAGTGGAGTGTGTCCGTGTCCGCGTCCGCCACCGAGGTCAAGCCCTCGTCCCGGATACCCAAGTTCCCCTTCTGGGCCCAGATCGTCGCCGGTCTCGTCCTCGGTGTCCTGCTCGGCTGGATCGCCCGCAGCCAGGACGTCTCCTGGCTGAAGGAGACCCTGATCCAGGTCGGCGGCATCTTCGTCCAGCTGCTGAAGCTGGCCGTCGCCCCGCTCGTCTTCTTCGCGATCCTGGTCTCGATCACCAACCTGCGGAAGGTCAACAACGCGGCCCGCCTCGCCGCCCAGACCCTCCTCTGGTTCATGATCACCTCGCTCGTCGCGGTCGCCATCGGCATCACGATCGGCCTGGTCACCAACCCCGGCTCCGGCACCGGACTCACCCCGGCCGACGGCAAGGCCCCCGAGGGCCAGGGCAGCTGGATCGACTTCCTCACCGGCATCATCCCGACGGACGTCATCACGCCCTTCACCGAGCTGAACGTCCTCCAGATCGTCTTCATGGCCGCCGTCGCCGGCATCGCCGCCCTCCAGCTCGGCGACAAGGCCCAGCCGATCCTCTCCCTCTCCGAGTCGATCCTGGAGCTGCTCCAGAAGGCCCTGTGGTGGGTCATCCGCCTCGCCCCGATCGGCACCGCCGGCCTCATCGGCAAGGCGATCGTCAACTACGGCTGGGACCTGCTCGGCAAGTACGCGACCTTCACCGCCGACGTCTACATCGGCTGCGCCCTGGTCCTCTTCGGCGTCTACCCGCTGCTGCTCGCGACGGTCGCCAAGGTCAACCCGGTCCAGTTCTTCAAGGGCGCCTGGCCCGCGATCCAGCTGGCCTTCGTCTCCCGCTCCTCGGTCGGCACCATGCCGGTCACCCAGCGGGTCACCGAGCGCCTCGGCGTCCCGAAGGAGTACGCCTCCTTCGCCGTCCCGTTCGGCGCCACCACCAAGATGGACGGCTGCGCCGCGATCTACCCGGCGCTCGCCGCGATCTTCATCGCGCAGATCTTCGACGTCCAGCTCGGCGTCAAGGAGTACCTGCTCATCGCCTTCGTCTCGGTGATCGGCTCGGCGGCCACCGCCGGTCTGACCGGTGCGACGGTCATGCTGACGCTGACCCTCTCCACCCTGGGCCTCCCGCTGGAGGGCGTCGGTCTGCTCATGGCGATCGACCCGATCCTCGACATGATCCGGACCGCCACCAACGTCGCCGGCCAGGCGCTCGTCCCGGTGATCGTCTCCGCCCGCGAGAAGATCCTCGACCACACCGCGTACGAGAACGCCTCGGCGTCCCCGATCGACGGGCCCGAGGACTCCCGCGAGGCCGCCCCGGAGAAGGCGGTCGTGGCCGCGGCCTGACCCCTCCTCCCGTACGTCTCGACCCGTACACCTCCGTGCCCCTCGCCCCCGTCCGGGCGGGGGGCACGTAGGCTTTCACGGGGCGAACAGTGGATCTTGGAAGTGGGGCGGAGAGACGCGTGGCGGGGACCAGGAGACTGCCGCGGGCCGTGCGGGAGCGGCAGATGATGGACGCCGCCGTGGCGTGCTTCGCGCGGCACGGCTACCAGGCGGCCTCGATGGACGAGATCGCCGAGCTGGCGGGGGTGTCCAAGCCGCTCGTCTACCTCTATCTGAACTCCAAGGAGGAGCTCTTCACCGCCTGCATCCGGCGGGAGGCGGAGGCGCTGCTCGCGGCCGTCGCCGAGGTCGTGACCGACGTGTCCGTGCCGCCGGACGAGCGGCTGTGGGCGGGGCTCCTCGCCTTCTTCGGCCACGCCGCCGACCATCCGGACGCGTGGGCGGTGCTCAGCCGGCACGCGCGCACGCAGGGCGAGCCGTTCGCGACCGAGGCGGCCCGGATGCGGGAGGAGATCGCCGACTTCGTCACCGGGCTGATCGGCGAGGCGGCGCGGACGGCGCACGGGCCGGTCGCGATCGGCGAGCGGGACGTGGCGGCACTGGCACAGGCCCTGGTGGGGTCGGCCGAGTCGCTGGCGACGTGGGCCAACGAGACGCCCGGGGTGACGGCGCGGGAGGCGGCGGCCACGCTGATGAACTTCGCCTGGTCCGGGCTCGGAAACCTCATGAAAAACGAACGCTGGTCTCCCCGTTGAGCCTTACCGCGCAGTAAGGTTACCGGCTAGTCATCGACTGCTCCGGGCAACCGCCCCCCGCACGGCCGCACTTCCGCTCCACGACGCACGACCTTCGTTCATCGCGCAGACCGAGGAGCCGCCCGTGTCGACCGACCTCGCCTTCATCCGCGCCGACGGACGGGTGCGGGAGGTCTCCGCGCCCGCGCTCGTGCCCCGGGTGGACCGCGGCTCGCTCGCCGACCTGCCGTACGACAACGCCCGGCAGGACCCCGACGCCGCCGTCTTCTCCCGGAAGGACGAGGAGGGGACCTGGCGGGACGTCACCGCCGCCCGCTTCGCCGCCGAGGTGCACTCCGTCGCCAAGGGCCTCATCGCCCACGGACTGCGGCCCGGCGACCGGCTCGCGCTGATGGCCCGCACGACGTACGAGTGGACGCTGCTCGACTTCGCCGCCTGGGCCGCCGGGCTCGTCACCGTACCCGTCTACCCGACCTCCTCCGCCTTCCAGACCCGCTGGATCCTCCAGGACTCCGGCGCCGTCGCCTGCGTCGTCGAGGACGCCGGGCAGGCGCGGCTCGTCTCCGCCGAACGCCGCCAGCTGCCCGGCCTCAGCCACCTCTGGGTCCTCGACGCCGGGGCCGTGGAGCAGCTGCGCGCGTCGGGGGCACGGGTCCCCGACGAGACGGTGACCGCCCGGCGGGGGCTGCTCACCCCCGACGCCCTCGCCACCCTCGTCTACACCTCCGGCACCACCGGCCGGCCCAAGGGCTGCGCCCTCACCCACGCCAACTTCTTCGCCGAGGTCGACAACGCGGTCCGGCTCCTCCACCCGGTCTTCGCCCCCGAGGGCGGCGAACCGCCGTCCACCCTGCTCTTCCTCCCGCTCTCGCACGTCTTCGGGCGGATGGTGGCCGTGGGCTGCGTCCGGGCACGGGTACGCGTCGGACACGCCCCGTCGGTGGAGGGCGAGGACCTCCTCGACGACCTGGCCGGCTTCCGCCCGACGTTCCTGCTCGCGATCCCGTACGTGATGGAGAAGGTCTACAACCGGGCCCGCGCCACCGCCGAACGGTCCGGGAAGGGCGCCGCCTTCGACCGGGCCGCGCGGGCCGCCCGCCGCTTCGGGCAGACCGAGGCGCCCTCGCTCTCGGTGCGGGCGGCCCGCGCCCTGTACGACCCGCTGGTCTACCGCCGGATCCGGGCGGCGCTGGGCGGCCGCGTACGGTACGTGATCTGCGGCGGCTCACCCCTCGGCGTGCGGCTCGCGGAGTTCTTCCGGGGCGCCGGCGTCGAGGTCTTCGAGGGGTACGGCCTCACCGAGACGACGGCCGCGTCCACCGTCACCCCGCCGCTCGCGCCGCGCACCGGCACGGTCGGACTGCCGCTGCCCGGCACGGGCGTGCGGATCGCCGACGACGGGGAGGTCTGGCTGAGCGGCCCGCACGTCTTCGCCGGGTACTGGGACGCGCAGCGCGGCACCGCCGTGCCGTACACCGACGGGGGCTGGTTCCCGACCGGCGACCTCGGCTCCCTCGACGAGGACGGCTACCTCACCATCACCGGCCGCAAGAAGGACCTCCTGATCACCTCCGCCGGCAAGAACGTGGCCCCGGCCCCGCTGGAGGACTGGCTGCGCGCCCACCCGCTGGTCGCCCAGTGCATGGTCGTCGGCGACAACCGCCCGTACGTCTCCGCGCTGATCACCCTCGACCACGAGGGCCTCGCGCACTGGCGGCGGATGCGGCAGAAGGAGCACCTGGCGATGTGGGAGCTGACCCGGGACGCGGAGCTCCTCGCGGTGGTGCAGAAGGCGGTGGACGACGCCAACCGGCTGGTCTCCCGCGCCGAGTCGATCCGCGCCTTCCGCGTCCTGACCACCGAGTTCTCCGAGACCTCGGGCCACCTCACGCCCTCCCTGAAGCTCCGGCGGCGGGCCGTGCTGCGGGACTTCGCGCGGGACATCGAGGAGATGTACGGGCGGTACGCCGAGTAGGCGCACCCGCCGGGCCCGCCCCTCGTCGCGCGCTCACACCGTGAGGGGCACCTCGTGGATCTCGTCGGCCGCGTGGCCGGTCCGCTGGTGGATCCGCTGCACGGCGTCGGCGGAGGGACCCGTCGACAGGCAGTAGACCGTGCCCGACGCGGGGTCCGCCCACGCCTTCTGGAAGTGGACCCCTTCCTCCTTCTCGATCGCGAGGTCGGCACGATGGGCTTCGAGGAGCTGGTCCGCCGTGATCCCGACCATGCCGCGGTGCACGTCCATGTAGGTGGCCATGGTTCTCACACCTCCCTTTCCATGGTGCGCCCTCAGGGCCAGAGCAGCTCCCTGGTCCAGCCGTCGGGGGCGCCGGCGTCCCGCCGGTAGCGGAGGCGGAGGTGGCGGCGGCGGGCGTCGCCCTGGAAGAACTCGACCTCGGCGGGCTCGACGACGTACAGGGTCCAGGTCGGGGCGTCCGCCTCCGGCTCGGCCTCCGCGCGGGCCCACGCGGCGGCGCTCGCCTCGGCGAGGACTTCCGGGGAGTCCAGGACCTCGCTCTGGCGACCGGTGAGGGCGGCGGCGAGGGCGCCGGTGGTGCGCGCGTGCAGGTCCGCGTACGCCTCCTCGTGGCTCCCGGTGGCGACGCGCCCCCGGACCCGGACCTGGCGCCCCCGGACCGGCCAGTAGAAGCCGAGCGCGGCCTCCGGGCGGGCGGCGAGCTGACGCCCCTTGGCGCTGGTGGCGTGCGAGGCGAAGTGCCAGCCGCGGTCGTCGGCGTCGTGCAGCATCACCGTGCGGACGTCGGGCCGCCCGTCCGCGCCGGCCGTCGCGAGCGACGGCGTGTGCGGCTCGGTCTGGCCGGCGGCCACGGCGTCGAGGAACCACGCGTGGAAGAGCGCGAGGGGTTCGGCGGGGGCGGTCGCCGGGTCGAAGGCCGGCAGCTCGGTGTCCCAGACGCGCAGCGAGCGCAGGGCATCACGGAAGTCGCTCATGAGGCGAGCGTAGGCGCCCCCCGCCCCAGCGGAACGACCGCCCGCGACGGAGCGGTGGCGCGGCCCGCGACGGAGCGGTGGCGCGGCTCGCCACGGAGCGGTGGCGTGGCTCATGACGGCGCGGCGGCGCGGCTCATGACGGAGCGGTGGCCCGGCCCGCCATGGCGCGGTGGCCCGGCTCGCCACGGCGCGGTGACGGCTCGCGACCGCGTGGCTCCGTGGGTCAGGTGCGGCTCAGGATCAGGGTGGCGGCGGAGCAGAACCAGCCGCCTGTGGCGGAGGCCAGGGCCAGTTCGGGGAGGCTGCCGTCGGGGCGGCGGACCTGGAGGCCGGGGGCTTCGCCGCGGAGCTGGCGGACGGCCTCGACCAGGAGGAAGAGGCCGCGCATGCCGGGATGGCAGGCGGAGAGGCCGCCGCCGTCGGTGTTGACGGGGACCGCCGACTTGTCCGTGAGGTACGCGCCGCCCTCGCCCTTCGGGCAGAAGCCGAGGTCCTCCAGGGTGACCAGGGTCATGTAGGTGAAGGCGTCGTAGATCTCGGCGACGTCGATGTCCGCGGGGGTGACGCCGGCGCGTTCGAAGGCGAGGCGGCCGCTGACGGCGGCGGGGGAGACGGTGAAGTCCTCCCATGCGGACATCGTCGTGTGGGAGGCGTGTTCGCCGGTGCCCAGGATCCATACGGGCGGTTTCGCCAGGTCCTGGGCGTACTCCTCGGCCACGAGCAGCACCGCGCAGCCCCCGTCGCTGCGGATGCAGCAGTGCAGTTTGGTGAAGGGGTCGGCGATCATCGGGCCCGCCAGGACCTCGTCGGTCGTGATCGGCGTGCGGAACATCGCCTCGGGGTTCAGCGCCGCGTTCGCCCTCGCCCGGACGGCGACCTCGGCGAGCTGCTCCAGGGTGGTGCCGTACCGGTGCATGTGGCGGCGCGCGGCCATCGCGTACTTGGCGACGAGGGTGTGGCCGTACGGGGCCTCGAACTGGAGCGGCCCGCGGGCGCCGAAGGAGAGGTTCGAGGTGCGGCGGCGGGCCTTGATGTCGGCGCGCGCGGTGGAGCCGTAGACGAGCAGGACCGCCTTGGCGTGGCCGGCGGCGATCGCGTCGGCCGCGTGGGCGGCCATGACCTCCCAGGTGGCGCCGCCGACGGTGGTGGAGTCCACCCAGGTGGGGCGCAGGCCCAGGTACTCGGCGACCTCCACGGGGGCGAGCGTGCCGAGCCCGGCGGAGGCGAGGCCGTCGACGAGGGAGCGGTCGAGGCCGCTGTCGGCGAGGGCGCGGCGGGCGGCCTGGGCGTGCAGCGCGTACGGGGTGGCCTCGTCGACCCGTCCGCAGTCGGAGAGCGCGACGCCGGCGACGGCGACCCGGCGCCGGCCGGGGGGAGCGGTGCGCGGGGGAGCGGTAGCGGTCATGAATCTGACGGTACATCAGATATGCGCGATCGGGACCCGCGTCGCTCTGGGCAACCGCCCCTCCTCCGCCCTAGCATGACGCACCGTCAGATACGGAGGGAGCCCCATGGAGACCGCCGACGGCGCGGACCTCGCCGCGCTCACCGAGGAACAGCGGGAGATCCGCCGCACCCTGCGGGACCTGCTCGACCAGCACGCCGGCCCCCCGGCCGCCCGCACCACCACCACCACCACGGCCACCGCCCTCACCGGCCCCGAGGGGTACGACCCCGCCCTCTGGGCCCGCATGTCCGGCGAACTCGGACTCGCCCGCCTCGCCCTCCCCGCGGAGTACGGCGGCACCGGCCGCGGCACCCCCGAACTCGCCCTCGCCTGCGAGGAGACCGGCCGCGCCCTCGCCCCCTCCCCGCTGCTCGCCACCACCGTCCTCACCGCCCCCCTCGTCGCCGCCCTCGGCACCCCCGCCCAGCGCGCCGACCTGCTGCCCCGCATCGCCGCGGGCGAGCTCACCTGCGCGCTCGCCGCCCCCGGCGGTTCCCTCGCCCACGCCCTCGGCCTCACCGGCGACAACACCACCGGGGCCTGGTCCGGCGACGGCCGGGCCGGCGGCGTCCAGGCCCGACCCGCCCCCGACGGATCCCCGAACCGCCGACTCCTCTACGGCGAGGCCGAACAGGTCCTCGACGGCCACAGCGCCGGACTCCTCCTCGTCGCCGCCCACACCGGCGGCTTCGCCCGCAGCCGCACGCTCCTCTACCTGGTCCGTACGGAGGACGCCGGCGCCGGACTCGTCCGCACCCGGCACGCCGGCCTCGACCCCACCCGCTCCCCGGCCACCGTCCAGCTCCGCGACGTCCCGGCCGAGCTCCTCGGCGAGGACCCCGCCGACCCCGCCGACATCACCCGCGCCCTCGCCACCGTGGGCCGCACCGCCGCCGTCCTCCTCGCGGCCGAGGCCACCGGAGCCGCCCGCGGCGCCCTGGAACGGACCCTCGGACACCTGCGCTCCGGCCGGGCCGACGGCTCCCTCCAGGGCGCCCGGCACCGCCTCGCCGACCTGCACGTCCAGGTCGAGGCCGCCCGCACCCTGACCTACTGCGCCGCCCGCGAGCCCGGACCCGGCCCCGAGAGCGGCCCCCTCGCCCTCGCCCAGGCCCTCGAAGCCCTCCGCGCCGCCGCCGGCGAAGCCGTACCGCCGTACGACGCGGACCGCTACGGCCGCCGCGCCGCCGCCGACGAGCTCCTCTTCGGCCCCGCGGGACGCCTCCGGGCCCGCGCGGCGGAGCGCACCGGATTCCCCGGACTCCCCGGAGAGGCGGCCGCCTGATGCCCCTCGGAGTGAAACTCGTCCAGAAGGTCTCCTCCACCCGGGCCTTCGCCAGGATCGCGCCCCGCGTCATTCCCGCGCTCGACAAGGCCGTGCACCGGCTCAGCAGGGGGAAGACCCTGCTCAGCACCCGGATGCTGCCCGGCGTCCTGCTCACCGCCACCGGTGCGAGGAGCGGGCGGGAGCGGACCACCCCGCTCGCCTGCATGCCGGAACCCGAGCGCGGGACCTGGCTGCTCGTCGGCTCCAACTTCGGCCGCCCCGGCCACCCCGCCTGGACGGCCAACCTGCTCGCCCACCCGGACGCCGAGATCAGCTGGAAGGGCGAGTCCATCCCCGTACGGGCCGAACGGCTGACGGGGGAGGAGCGGGCGGCGGCCTGGAAGGCGGCTCTCGCCTTCTGGCCCCCGTACGCCTCCTACCAGGCCCGGGTGGACCGCGAGATCCGGCTCTTCCGGCTCACCCGGAGGTGAGCCCGCCCCGGCCCGGACACGACGACGCCGACGGCGGTCCCGCCCCGCGAGGGGCGGCGACCGGCGTCGGCGTCGACGACAGGACGGGTGGAAGAGCGTGCTCCAGGGGTGCCCGGGTTATCGGACCGGCTTCTTGCCGGTGATGCCGAGGTGCACCAACAGGGCGAGGTTCGGCTTGAGTTCGGCCTGCTTCACACCCCAGGTGGTGAAGCCCTTCTGGTGGCCGGCGACCGAGGCGAGCATCGCCACGAGCGACCCCGCCATCGCGGCCGCGCTGACCTCCTTGTCGACCTTGCCCTTGGCCTGGAGCTCCTTCACCGCGTCCGTCAGGGAGTTGGTGACCGAGTTCAGGATCTTCATGCGGATCTTGTAGAACCGCTTGTCGCCCTCGGCGGCGCCGAGGTCCACGACCCGCAGGATCGCGTCGTGCTTCCGCCAGAAGTCGAGGAATCCGTCGACGAGTTCCTCGGAGGTCTGCCAGGCGGCCTTGCCGACCCAGGAACGCCCGGAGACCAACTCGGTCAACCCGGCGCCCTCCTTCGCCATTTCCTCCGCGATCTCCAGAACGGCGCCTTCGACGTCCGGGAAGTACTGATAGAACGTCGCGGGTGAAGTACCCGCCTTCCGGGCCACGTCGATGACCTTCACGTCCCGGTACGGCGAGGAGCTGAGCATCTCACCGAGGCAGTCGAGCAGCTTCTGCCGCGTCGCCTGGCCGCGTCGTCCGGCCACGCGGCCGTCGACGGTGCGTACTTGTCCTGTCATGCCGTCAGCTTACCGAGGGGGGATCAGCGCGCGATTCGGCCGACTGCAAATGGGGTGCACACCGTTCCCCGAGGTCGGCGGGGGTGTCCTCGGCGCGTCGCGGGACCGGATCACGCCAGGGCGCCGCACCCCGCTCCGTACCGCCCGCCCTTATGAACAGCCTGTGGACAACTTCGGTGGACAAGCGCGTGCCGCCGCTCCCCGGACGGCGCACACCGGAGCGCGCCCCCGCCCCCGCCGCCCTAGCGTGGAGCCATGGCCGTATACACAGAGGGCACCCCCTGCTGGGTGGACGCGCAGCTCCCCGACCTGGAGGCGGGCAAGCGCTTCTACGCCGAGCTCTTCGGCTGGACCTTCGACGACGACCGCGACGAGGCCCTCCTCGGCGGCCGCCGGGTCGCCGGGCTCCTCCCCAAGCGGGACGGCCGCATGCCCACCACCTGGACCGTCTACCTCGCCACCAAGGACGCCGGCACCGTCGCCGTCCGCGTCAAGGCCGCCGGCGGGCAGATGGTCATGGAGCCGTACCCCGTCGGCCCCTTCGGCGTCCTCGCCCTCGCCGCCGACCCCGGCGGCGCCGTCATCGGCCTGCGCCAGTCCGGCGAGGACGACGGCTTCGAGGTCGTCAACGAACCCGGCTCCTTCTGCTGGATGGAGGTCTACACCCGCCGTCCCGGGCCCGTGGACACCTTCTACGCCTCCGTCTTCGGCTGGCTCGGCCGCCAGGCCGACCCCGCCGAGGAGGGAAAGGACCCCGACTTCGACTACCGCGTCTGGTCCCCGCCCGGCTCCCGCCCCGGCGACGACAGCGCCTTCGGCGGCCGGGCCGTCATCACCGACGCCTTCCCCGCCGAGATGCCGGGCCACGTCCTCGTCTACTTCGCCGTCCGCGACTGCGACGACGCCTGCGCCACCACCGTCCGCCTCGGCGGCCGGATCGCCGAACCCCCCGTCGACACCCCCTACGGCCGCATCGCCGTCCTCCACGACAACCAGGGCGCCCGCTTCGCCGTCCTCGCCGAACCGCCCCCCGCCGAGCCCCTCCTCTCCCCCGAGGAACCGGCCGCCCTCTCCACCGACACCACCCCCCTCACCCGCCCCGCGCCCCCCGTGTCCACCCTCTCGGAGCCCCCCACCGAGCCGTGAGCGATCCGCTCGATATGACCTGTGACACCCCGATCCGCCCCCGGGTTCGCAACCAGGGCCTCGGACAGGAAGAATCAGGGGTCGGGGCCGTATCGTCATGGCCCGTACGGGGAGGTGGCAGGCAAGTGGAACAGCTGACGCAGCACGACCCGAGACGCATCGGGCCCTTCGAGGTGCTGGGCCGGCTCGGCGCGGGCGGTATGGGTCTGGTCTATCTCGCGCGGTCGGCGTCCGGCCGGCGCGTGGCGATCAAGACCGTGCGCACGGAGCTCGCGGAGGACCAGCTGTTCCGGGTGCGGTTCACCCGCGAGGTGGAGGCCGCCCGGGCGGTCTCCGGGTTCTACACGGCCGCCGTGGTCGACGCCGATCCGCGGGCCGCGGTGCCGTGGCTGGCGACCGCCTACGTGCCGGCGCCCTCGCTGGAAGAGATAGTGAACGAGTGCGGGCCGCTTCCGGCCCAGGCCGTCCGGTGGTTCGCCGCCGGTGTCGCCGAGGCCCTCCAGTCGATCCACGGAGCCGGGCTCGTCCACCGCGACCTCAAGCCGTCCAACGTGCTCGTCGTCGAGGACGGGCCCCGGGTGATCGACTTCGGCATCGCGTCCGGCGTCTCCAACACACGGCTGACGATGACCAACGTCGCCGTGGGCACCCCCGCCTACATGTCGCCCGAGCAGGCCCGTGACTCGCGCAGCGTGACCGGCGCCAGCGACGTCTTCTCGCTGGGGTCCATGCTGGTGTTCGCCGCGACCGGGCACGCGCCCTTCCACGGGGCCAACCCGGTCGAGACCGTCTTCATGCTGCTGCGCGAGGGCCCCGACCTGGAGGGGCTGCCGGACGAGCTGCGGCCGCTCATCGAGGCGTGCATGCAGATGGACGTGGCCCAGCGGCCCACCCCGGCCGACCTCCAGGCCATGCTCGCCCCGCACCTCTTCGGCCCGGGCAGCGACGACAGCGGCACCGCCTCCGCGTGGCTGCCCGAGAGCGCCGTCACCATGATCGAGACCCGGCGCGGCGGCCGCCCGACGCCGCCGCCCCCGGTCACCCCGCCGCCGATGCCGCCGCGCCCGCCCGTCCCGTACGACGGTCGCGATCCGCGCGACCCGGAGCCCGCCCACGCGGGCGGCCGGCACGCGGGTCCCGCGGAGGCGTCCGGCGGGCCGGTGCGGCTCGGCGGCGCCACCGTGCCGATCGGGCCCGGCCCCCGGGTCGCCGACACCCGGGCGGCGCTCGCCCTCGGCCAGGCCGCCGACCCGCACGCCACCGGCTGGGTCCGTCCGCCGGGCGGCGAGCCGACCCCGGCGCCCGTGCCCGTGCCCGTCCCCCAGCAGGCCGCGCAGCCCGAGCCCGGGCCGTGGCGGCCGTGGCGCTTCCGCATGTCGAACGACGTGTGGGGGACACCGGTCGTCGAGGGCGACCTGCTCTACGTGACCTCCTTCGAGGTGCACGCGCTGGACACCGGCTCCGGCCGGCGCCAGTTCAAGACCCGGGACGTCGCCTGGTCGATGGCGGTGGCCCAGGGCCGCATCCACGCCTCCGACGGGCCGACCCTGTACGCCCTCGACGCCACCGACGGCAGCGAGCGCTGGCGGCTCCGGACCGACGCCTGGGTCTACTCCCTCCGGGTGGACCGGGGCACCGTCGTCACCGGCACCCGCGGTGGCGGCGTCCAGGGCTGGGAGGCGTCCAACGGCGCCAAGCTGTGGGAGATCACCGGCTGTCAGACGGACTTCGAGACCCCGGAGGCCGGTCCCGCCGTGCACGGCGACACCGTGTACGTGTGGCGGGAGGCCCGGCTCCTGGCGCTCGACGCCCGGACGGGCACCGAGCGCTGGTCGTACCCGATCGGCGACGCCGCCTCCTGCGGGCACGTCCCGGTCCGGGTCGCGCCCGCCGAGGACGGCTGCGTGTACGTCTCCGCCGGCACCCGCGTCCTGTCGATCGACATCGCCGCCGGGCACGTCCGCTGGCACTTCGAGGCGCCCGCCGTCTTCCTCTCCCCGCCCGCCTTCGCGCCCGGCCCGGCCGTCACCGGTGGCGGCGTCTACCTCGCCGACCACCTCGGCACGGTCTACGCCATCGACGCCACCACCGGCCAGGACCGCTGGCGGATCGCGACCGAGCAGCGCCAGTCCTCCGAGCCGGTGCTCGTCGCGGACGGCAACGTGCACGTGGGCAGCGGCAGCGCGCTCTACACGCTGGACGCGGTCACCGGCACCCCCCGGTGGCGGTTCGCGGCCGGCGCCGAGCTGGTCGGCACCCCCGTCGTCGCCGACGGCCGGGTCCACTTCGGCTCCGCCGACCACGTCCTCTACACGCTGGACGCGACCGGCGGCCAGCTCCGCTGGAAGCTGGCCACCGGCGGCGAGATCACCGGCTCGCCGGTGGTGAAGGGCGGAGTCGTGTACGCGTGCAGCAAGGACCGCTGTGTGTACGCGCTCGACGCGGTGAAGGGGACGGCGACGGCCGGCCGGGGCGCGGCGGCCCGCTAGCCCTTCGGGGCGTTCGGGCCGTTCGGGCCGTTCGGGTCGCGCGGCGGCTCGACCGGGACGTCGAAGCGGTCGGGGGCCGCGTACGGCATGGACCGGGTCTCGGCGTCGTACGGGGCCCCGGTCTCGTACGGGGCCCCGGTCGCGCCGGTCTCGTACGGGGCGGGCGGGCCGTCGGGCGTCGGGTGGGTGTGCGGCCGCGCGGCCGGATCCAGGCGGTGGCTCTTCGGCCGGCCGGACATGACGAGCGCGCCGAGCAGGAGCAGCACCCCGCCGCCGAAGGCGTTCGCGACGCCGTCGCCGAGGCCGCGGCCGTCCCCGGAGATCACCAGGCCGCCCTCGGCCTGCCCGACCCGCACCATCCACAGGATCGTGAAGCCGAGGACGATCACCCCGGCGACGGCGACGAGCAGCCGTGAGCGCAGCACCACCCCGATCAGGGTGACGAGGGCGGCGACGGCGAACGGCAGCAGGAGGGAGCCGATGAGGTCGGCCCCGCCGTCGCCGATGCCGGTGAAGAGGTCCCCGATCGGATAGTCGCGGCCGTGACGGCCGTCGTACCAGGCACGGAAGGGGCTCCAGACGGCGGCCGTCGCTCCGGCGAGGGCCAGGACCGAGCCGACGATGTTGCGGATCATCGATCGGCCTCCTCGGGGGCTTCGTGGTCCGGCTCTCTCGCTCTCGACGCTACGCCCGGTGCGAGGGGGCCGCCACGCGGGCTCCGGGCCCCCGCTAGGGTGTGGCGCGCACATGACCGAACGCACGGGGAGACGGTGACGGTGGTACGGACCCGGCTGAAGATGGCGGCCACGCTGACGGTGGTGGTGCTGGCCCTGACCGGCTTCCAGACGAGCACCAGCGGCGGAAGCAGCGGCGGCAAGAGTGGCAAGAGCAGGAGCAAGAGCGGTGGCGGGGGCGGCTGCTCCAGCGACAAGAAGGACAACGACGACTACGAGGGCTCCGGGTCGGGCAGCGGCTCCAGCGGCGGTGGCGGCGAGTACACCGCCGAGCCCACGCCCTCCGTCGGCGCGTCCGGCGCGTCCGGCGCGGTGACCGTCGTCGACTGCGTGAAGCCCGCGCAGAAGAAGCGCAAGGGCCGGCCGGCCCGCAAGGCGGACACCACGGCGACGGTGCGGATCACCAGCGAGGCCCGGTACGACACCACCGAGATCTACAAGGTGACCCTGAGCTTCAAGGGCGCCTCCGGCTCCGTGGTCGACACCCGGACGAAGACGCTGAGGGTGGAGCACGGGATGCAGAACGACTTCGAGGTGGAGATGGCGCACCCCGGGCTCGTGGACAAGGTGAGGCACTGCGAGGTGCGCGTCGAGGACGTGTACGCCTACTAGCCCTACCGCGTCCGGTACCCGGCCCCCCGTCGCGCGAACAGTTCCGCCTGCCGCTCCGCGGGCAGGTTGCCGAGCGTGACGAGGTGCGGGGCCTGGGCGAGGGCCTGGGACCGGACGGCCTCCTTGGCGGACCAGAGGGCGCGGACGGTCCCCTGGACGGCCTCGGTCGGGTGGGAGGCGATGACGGCCGCCGCCTCCCGTGCCGCGGCCAGCGCCCCGCCGGGTGCGGTCACCTCGCTGACCAGGCCGGTCTCGTACGCGCGCCGGGCGGAGATGCGTTCGGCGGAGCCCATGAGGGCCATCCGGGCGACCTCGCCGAAGGGCATGCGCTGGGCCATGTGGACGGTCTCGAAGGCGCTGACCATGCCGTAGGTGGTGTGCGGGTCGAAGAAGGCCGCGGTCTCCGAGGCGATCAGGAACTCGGCCTCGCCGAGCAGGTAGAAGGCGCCGCCGCAGGCCATGCCCTCGACGGCGGCGATCACCGGTTTCCACAGGTCGTTGGCCTTGGGGCCGATCGAGACGAGCGGGTCGTCGATGGTGTACGGGGACGAGGGCTGCGGCACCCGGCCGGCGTCGTCGCGGTCGATGCCGGTGCAGAAGGCCCGCCCGCCGGCGCCGGTGACGACGATCGCCCGGACCTCGTCCTCGTACCGGAACCCCCGCCAGACCTCGCCGAGTGCGCGGGCCATGGCGAGGGTGAGCGCGTTGAGCCGTTCGGCCCGGTCGAGGGTGACGACGGCGACGCCGGTCTCCTTGTCGCGCGTGACGGAGATCCCCGGGGTGCTCACCCGCGCTCCAGGATCCAGCGGGGCACGGCGAGGCCGTCGATCTCGGTGAAGGCGATCCGGACGGGGGCGCCGATGCGGAGCCGGGCCGGGTCGACGGAGTCGAGGCGGGCGTCGGGGGCGGCGACGACGTTGCCGGCGAGGCGGATCCGCGGGGCGTCGGCGAGTTCGACGAGGACCGCGTTGTAGGGGGCCTGTTCGGCGTAGTCGGGGAGGAGCGGCGGGTGCGGGAGCACGTACGACCAGATGCGGCCGCGGCCGGACATCGGCCGCCACTCGGTGGCGAAGGACTGGCAGTGGGGGCAGCAGGGGCGGGGCGGGAAGCGGAGCTCCCCGCATTCCGCTTCGGCGCAGGCCTGGACGCGGAGTTCGCCGCGGGCGGTGAACTCCCAGAAGGGGGCGCCGTCTTCGTCGATGACGGGGTTCAGCACTCGGATCAGCTCCTCGGGCTCAGGCGCGCAGCAGGATCGCGGAGGTGGGGACGCCCTCGCCGGCGGTGACGAGGCAGGTGGCGGCGTTCGGCACCTGGGCGGTGGAGGTGCCGCGGAGCTGCTTCACGCCCTCGTTGATGAGGTTGAAGCCATGGACGTACGCCTCGGAGAGGCCGCCGCCTCCGGTGTTGAGGGGGAGCCGGCCGCCGAGTTCGAGGGCGCCGCCCTCGGTGAAGGCGGCGCCCTCGCCGCGGCCGCAGAAGCCGTAGCCCTCCAGGGAGAGCGGGACGAGCGGGGTGAAGGCGTCGTAGATCTGGGCGACGTCGACGTCCTGGGGGCCGAAGTCGGCGGTCTTCCACAGGTGGCGGGCGGCGGTCCAGGCGGGGCCCGAGAGCGGGTCGTCGTTCCAGTAGTTGACCATGCCGTGGTGCTGGGCGGGCAGGCCCTGGGCGGCGGAGTGGACGTAGACGGGCTTGTGGCGGCAGTCGCGGGCCCGTTCGGCGGAGACGATGACGCAGGCCAGCGCGCCGTCGGTCTCCAGGCAGTTGTCGAAGAGGCAGAGGGGTTCGCTGATCCAGCGGGAGGTCATGTACATCTCGCGGGTCAGCGGGCGCTCGTACATGATCGCGGCCGGGTTCTGGTTGGCGCGGTTGCGGCAGGCGAGGGCGACGTTGAAGAGGTGGTCGCGGGTGGCGCCGTACTCGTGCATGTAGCGGCGGGCGAGCATGCCGATCTCGTCGGCGGGGCGGAGCAGTCCGAAGGGGCGGGTCCACTGGCCGGGGGTGGGGAGCTGGACGGCGGTGTTCTTCCAGGGCCGGGGGCCCGAGCCGCGCTTGCGGGAGCGCCAGGCGACGCCGACGCTCGCCTGGCCGGTGGCGATGGCGGCGGCGAGGTGGCCGACGGTGGCGCAGGAGCCGCCGCCGCCGTAGCCGACCTTGGAGAAGAAGGTGACGTCGCCGGCGCCGATGGCCTTGGCGACCTCGACCTCGTCGGTCTCCTCCATGGTGTAGGAGGCGAAGGCGTCGACCTCGCCGGGGGCGATGCCGGCGTCGTCGAGGGCGGCGAGGATCGCCCGGCAGGCGAGGGTCCTCTCGGTCTCGGGGAGCTGTTTCGCGAAGGGTGTCTGACCGATCCCGACGATGGCTGTGGCGTCCTTGAGCACCGGACCTCCTTCTGGGGCAGCACTGCTGACAGCGCGTCAGGCTACAACTAATCTGACGGATAGTCAGCTCACGCGAACGGTGGAGGCGTCAGATGCGCGGTGACCTGGAGTGGGGCACGATCCCGGGACTCGTCCGGGCGGCGGGGGAGCGCTGGGGCGCGCGGGAGGCCGTCGTCGAAGGCCGCGCCCGCGTCTCGTACGCCGAACTCGCCGCCCGCGTCGAACGGTCCGCCGCCGCCTGCCTGGCCACCGGGATACGGGCCGGGGACCGGGTCGCGGTCTGGGCGCCCAACAGCCTCGACTGGATCGTCGCCGCCCTCGGCGCGGTCACCGCCGGCGCCGTCCTCGTCCCGCTCAACACCCGCTTCAAGGGCGCCGAGGCCGCCGACGTCCTGGCCCGCTCCCGCGCCCGGCTCCTCTTCGTCACCGGCACCTTCCTCGGCACCTCGTACGTCGCCTCGCTGCGCCGCGCCGGAGTGCCGCTGCCGCACCTGGAGCGGGTCGTCGTCCTCGGCGACACCGCGCCCGACGAGGCCGAGTGGACCACCTGGAAGGCCTTCCTCGCCGAGGGCGACCGGATCCCGGCCGAGCGCGTCCGGGCCCGCGCCGACGCCATCGACCCCGACAGCCCCTCGGACATCATCTACACCTCCGGCACCACCGGCCGCCCCAAGGGCGCCGTCATCAGCCACGCCCAGACCCTGCGCTGCTACGAGGAGTGGGCCGCCCTCGCCGGCCTCGCCGAGGGCGACCGCTACCTCGTCGTGAACCCCTTCTTCCACACCTTCGGCTACAAGGCGGGCGTCCTCGCCTGCCTGATGCGCGGGGCGGTGATCGTGCCGCAGCCCGTCTTCACCGTCGACACCGTCCTCGCGAACATCGCCGCCGAGCGGATCAGCGTGCTCCCCGGCCCGCCCACCCTCCACCAGTCGCTCCTCGACCACCCGGCCCGCACCGCCCACGACCTGACCAGCCTCCGCCTGGTCGTCACCGGCGCCGCCGTCGTCCCGCTGCTGCTCGTCGAGCGCCTCCGCGCCGAACTGGGCGTCGGCACCGTCCTCACCGCGTACGGCCTCTCCGAGGCGAGCGGCCTGGTCACCATGTGCCACCGCGACGACCCGGACGAGACCATCGCCACCACCTCCGGCCGGGCCGTCCCCGGCACCGAGGTCCGGCTCTCCGACTCGGGCGAGGTGCTGGTCAGGGGGCACAACGTGATGCGCGGCTACTTCGAGGACGAGGAGGCGACCGCCGCCGCGATCGACCCGGACGGCTGGCTGCGCACCGGCGACATCGGCGTCCTCGACGAGGCCGGCAACCTCCGCATCACCGACCGCCTCAAGGACATGTTCATCGTCGGCGGCTTCAACGCCTACCCCGCCGAGATCGAGCAGCTCCTCGGCCTCCACCCGGACATCGCCGACGTCGCCGTCATCGGCGTCCCCGACGCCCGGCTCGGCGAGGTCGGCAAGGCGTTCGCCGTCCGGCGGCCCGGCGCGCGGGTCACCGCCGACGACCTGATCGCCTGGTCACGGCGGGAGATGGCCAACTACAAGGTGCCCCGGCAGGTCGAGTTCGTCGCCGAACTGCCCCGCAACGCGAGCGGGAAGGTGGTCAAGGGAGAGCTGCGGACGCGGAGTTGAGCGCTCACGGGGTGCAACCACAAAACCGCGTGTCCACGTCATAGCAGCGACAGCCGCGACCGCCCCCCACCCCGTCCCCCTCCCTCCCCGAGGAGCAGCAGGTGTCCACGCAGGAGATCCCCCTCACCCTCACCCCGCAGCAGGCCGCCACCGGCGTCGTCATCCCGGTCACCCTGCCGGGCAACCTGCCGGGCGGCGGTCACACCCAGATCCACGTCCCGCCCTGCCGCCACGGCGACGTCGTCCCGGTCCAGCTCGCCGGCGCCACCGTCCTCCTCCGGATCACCGTCTCCGGCGGCCAGGCCCCGGGGCGGCGCAGGTCCGGCGTCGCCGGCTGCCTCGTCCCGCTCCTGGTCATCGGCGCGATCGTCGGCGGCTCGTACCTCTTCAACAGCAACGACAAGGACGAGCCGGCCGACTCCCGGCCCACCGTCCCCACCTTCTCCGTCTCGCCCTTCCCCAGCTTCGACCTCGACCTGCCGACCGACCCCGCCGCCACCCCCACCGAGGAGGAGCCCGACCCCTACGAGAAGGGCACCTGCCTCAACGGGACCCTCCCGGACTCGGAGACCGCCCAGTCCGTCAGCGGCGTCGAGGAGGTCTCCTGCTCGGCCTCGGACGCCCACTACAAGGTCATCCAGACCTTCCCCTTCACCTCCGACATGGACAGGTGCAACGCCAACCCCAAGACCCAGTACGCCTTCTCGCACCGCTACACCATGAACGGCGCCACCATCAGCGAGTACGTCTACTGCCTGGTCGGCCTCGGCTCCTACGCCCGCGGCTGACCGGCGGGACGGGCGGGGCCGGGCGGACGACGCGCGGACGCACAGGAGGGGCCGGGCGTCTGCCCGGCCCCTCCTGTGCGGTGGCCTGGTCGCGTCGCACGCGGTCTCCGTCCCGACGGATCCCCCCTGGTTCCGCCGGGCGTCCCCCGGACCGCGCGCTCCCCCGTCGACCGGCCCCCTGTGGAGGGCACCGGCAGCTCCCCCGAAGTCGCCGCCGGTGCCGTCATCCCCGTGGGGAGTGGTCTACTTGGCCGGCTCCGAGGTGATGTGGAGGTTGTCCGTCGAGGCGCCGCCCTCACCGAGGACCTTGTCCGCGATGGCGTCGGCCGGCTCGGAGGTGATGTGCAGGTTCTTGGTGCCGATCGCCTCGGTGCCCTCGCCCGTGATGTGCAGGTTGTCGGGCTTGGCGGTCGGGTCGGTGGCGTCGATGTCGCCCATGTCGGTCCCCTCCAGGTGGGTGGCTTCGCGTGCTGGTTCGTGGCGCCCGTCCGGCGGTTCCCCCATGGACGGCGGGACGGGCGCCTCAGGATCGCTCACCCTAGTGCGTAGGGGTGACGATCTCCGTCTCGACCCGTCTGCCCCCCGACACGGCGGATCGTTGAGGAAGACTCTGCCGGACGGCGATAAACGAATGATGAACGCCGCAGGGAGAGCCGGGTCAGACGGCGAACGTCCTGCTCAGCAGCGACTTCACCTCGGCGGCCTCCGGGGCGTCCAGCTCCTCGTAGAGGGCCAGGGCCTCCTGCCAGCAGACCCGCGCACGGCCCGACTGCCCGATGCTGTCGAGCGCCCGCCCGAGCACGGTGAGGACGTTGCCGCGACGCCATTCTCCACCGATGTCCCGCAGCAGGGTCAGGGCCTTCTCCGCGCCGGCGGCGGCGGCGCCGTAGCGGCCGTCGGCGATGTCGGCCTCGGCGATCCGGAAGAGCGTCATGCCCTCCCAGAGCCGCTGGCGACTGTCCTCGAACACGCCCAGGGCCTCCCGGAGCTGCTCGCGCGCCGCGTCCAGCTGCCCGTCCTCGGTGAGGGCGAGGCCCAGCGCGTAGCGTCCGTTGGCGCCCTTGAGGGCGTGACCCATCTCCTCGTACATGTCCGCGCCCTTCCGCGCCATGCGGACGGCGTCCTCCGTGCGTCCCGTCGCGAGGCGGATGCGGGAGAGGTTGCAGAGCGCGGCGGCCTCGCCCGCCCGGTCGCCGGCGGCGCGGAACTCCGTGATGGCCTGCGTCAGATGCTCGTCGGCGTCGCCGAAGCGGGCCTGGTAGTGGGCGATGGCGCCCCGGGCGTTCAGCGCCCAGCAGACGGGCAGGGGGTCGCCGATCGACTGCGCGGCGGCGACCACCGCCTCCGCCTCGCGCTCCGCCTGGTCGAACCGCCCCTGGTAGTGGTGGACGTACGCCAGCGTGTTGGCCGCGCGGCCCTCGGCCCGCACGTCGCCCGCCTTCGCCGCCGCGGCCCGCAGGACCGTCGCGACCGCCTCGTACTCCTTGGAGTTGGCCCCGGACTCGGCGAGGTCGAGGGAGGCCCACAGGAGGTCCACGGCCCGGCGGAGGGTGGTCGGGTCGGTCGCGGAGCGGCGGACGCAGGCGAGGAGGCAGTGGGACTCGGAGTAGAGCCAGTCCTGGGCCTGGTGGCGGTCGGTGAAGGCCAGGCCCTCGTACTCCGTCGGCTCCAGGTGGTCGACCAGGCGGTCGCCGGGGCGCTCGATGGCGTACACGCGGGCGGCCGTCGAGAGGTAGAAGTCGAGGAGGCGCGAGAGGGCGGCCTCCTTCTCCGTCGGCGGGTGCTCGTCGCGGTCGGCGCAGGCGCGGGCGTAGAGGCGGACCAGGTCGTGGTAGCGGTAGCGGCCGGGGGCGGCGGACTCCAGGAGGGACGTGTCGACCAGGGCCTCCAGGAGGTCCTCGGTGTCCCAGAGCGGGAGGTCGAGGACGGCCGCGGCCGCCGCCAGGGAGATGTCGGGGCCGTCGGCGAGGCCCAGGAGCCGGAAGGCGCGGGCCTGGGCCGGCTCCAGCTGGCCGTAGCCCAGCTCGAAGGTGGCCTTGACCGCGAGGTCGCCGGCCTGGAGCTCGTCGAGCCGGCGGCGTTCGTCGCCGAGCTTCGCCGCCAGGACCGAGACCGTCCAGGTGCGGCGGGCCGCGAGCCGCGAGGCGGCGATGCGGATCGCGAGGGGCAGGAAGCCGCAGGCGGCGACGACGTCGAGGGCCGCCTCGCGCTCCGCCTGGACCCGCTCCGCGCCGACGATCCGGGTGAAGAGCTGGAGCGCCTCCTCCGGGGACATCACGTCGAGGTCCACCAGGTGCGCGCCCGCGAGGTCGACCATGCGGATGCGGCTCGTCACCAGGGCCGCGCAGCCCGCCGTGCCGGGCAGGAGGGGGCGGATCTGGGCGGCGTCCCGGGCGTTGTCGAGGAGGACCAGGACGCGGCGGCCGTCGAGGGTGGAGCGGTAGAGCGCGGCGCGTTCGTCGAGGGAGGCGGGGATGGCCGAGTCGGGGGTGCCGAGGGCGCGGAGGAAGGAGCCGAGGACGGTCTCGGGCGCGGCGAACTGCGCGCCGGCGCCCTGGAGGTCGACGTACAGCTGCCCGTCGGGGAAGTGCGGGCGGGCCTCGTGGGCCACGTGCACGGCGAGCGTCGTCTTGCCGACGCCGCCGATGCCGGCGAGCGCCGAGACCGCCATGACGGAGCCCTCGGCGGTCGCGAGCCGGCCGCCCAGCTCCCGTACGAAGGAGGCCCGGCCGGTGAAGTCGGGGACGGTGGCCGGGAGCTGCGCCGGGCGGGCCACCGGGGCGGCGGCCGGGGCCTGCTCCTCGACGGGGCGGGCGAGTTCGGTGTCGCCCTGGAGGATGCGCTGCTGGAGGCGGGAGAGTTCCGGGGTCGGGTCGACGCCGAGCTCGTCGGCGAGGAGGCGGCGGGTGTCGGCGTACACGGCGAGCGCCTCGGCCTGCCGGCCGCCGCGGTAGAGCGCGAGCATGAGGAGCTCGCGCAGGCGCTCGCGGAGCGGGTGCGCGGCGGTGAGCGCGGTCAGTTCGGAGACGGCCTCGGCGTGCGCGCCGACCTCCAGGTCGATGTCGAGCCGGGTCTCCAGGAGGGTGAGCCGCCACTCCTCCAGGCGGGTCCGCTGGGCCTCGGCGTACGGCCCCGGCACGGCGGCCAGCACCTCGCCGTCCCAGAGGTCGAGCGCCTCGGCGAGCCGCTCCCGCGCGCCGGCCCGGTCGCCGCGCGCCCGCAGCCGCTCGGCCTCCGTGGCGAGTTCCCGCGCCCGGGTGAGGTCCAGCGCGGCGGTCCGCAGCGCGTACCCGCCGTCCACGCTGACCAGCACCTCGGTGCCGAGCACCTTGCGCAGCCGGGAGGCGTACGTCCGCAGCGCGGCGAGCGCCTGCGAGGGGGGTTCCTCCCCCCAGAGCGCGTCGATCAGCTCGGAGGCGGTCGCCGTCCGCCCGCCCCGCAGCAGCAGCGCGGCCAGCACGGCCCGCTGCTGTGGCGAGCCGCTCGCCACCACCTCTCCGCCCCGCCACACCCGCACGGGCCCCAGCACCCCGAAGCGGAGCCCGGAACCGGCGACGGCGCCCGCGCCGGAGGGGACCGTGCCGGAGGGGGCGGTGGCCGCCCGGGACGCCGTACGCGCGTCGCCGGGAGGCGTGCCCGCGCCGTCGGGCGTCGTGCCCGCGCCGGAGGGGGGCGTGTCCGCCGTCCCGTGGTCGTCCGGGCCCCCGCCCGCCCGCTGTCGGGGTACGCCGAGGGTGGCCCCGGCCCCCCTCTCGCCGGGGTCCTGCGCCGGGACGCGCGGCCCTTCGTCCTGACCCATGGCTCCCCCTGCCCTACCGGTGGTATCGCCCCGGACAGTCTGCCTTGTCCGGAGGGAGCGCGTCAGCATCGGGGCGCCGTTGTGGAGGAGCTGTGACCGGGGCCGGGTGTCACGATAGCTGACGGTTCGTCAGATCGGCGCTACCGTGAAGGGCATGGAGACCCAGGAGACCTTCCCCAGGATCATCTCGGTGGACGACCACACCGTGGAGCCCCCGCACGTCTGGCGGGACCGGCTCCCGTCCCGGTACCGCGACACCGGACCGCGGATCGTCCGCGCCCCGCTGAAGGAGATGACCTTCCTCGGCGGCAGGTTCGCGCCGGTCATGGGCGCGAAGGGCGACGACGGGCCGATCGGCGACTGGTGGGTCTACGAGGACCTTCACCGGCCCCTCACCCGGCTCGACACCGCGGTCGGCTACGACCGGGACGAGATACGCCTCGAAGTCATCACGTACGAGCAGATGCGGCCGGGCTCCTTCTCCGTGCCCGACCGGCTCGCCGACATGGACGTCAACCACGTCCAGTCCGCGCTCTGCTTCCCGACCTTCCCGCGCTTCTGCGGCCAGACCTTCACCGAGGCGTCCGACCGCGAGCTCGGCCTGCTCTGCGTGCGCGCGTACAACGACTGGATGGTCGAGGAGTGGTGCGGGCCCGAGGCGCACGGGCGGCTGATCCCGCTCACCCTCATCCCGCTCTGGGACCCGGAGCTGGCCGCCGCCGAGGTCCGGCGGAACGCCGCCCGCGGGGTCCGGGCCGTCGCCTTCTCCGAGATCCCGCCGCACCTGGGGCTGCCCTCGGTCCACACGGACCACTGGGACCCCTTCTTCCGGGCCTGCGACGAGACCGGCACGGTCATCGCCATGCACATCGGCTCGTCCAGCCGGATGCCGTCCACCTCGGCGGACGCCCCGCCGGCGGTCGGCTCCACCATCACCTTCGCCAACTGCTGCTTCTCGATGGTCGACTGGCTGATGAGCGGCAAGTTCGAGCGCTTCCCGAACCTGCGGATCATGTACGCGGAGGGCCAGATCGGCTGGATCCCGTACATCCTGGAGCGGGCGGACGTGGTCTGGGAGGAGAACCGCGCCTGGGGCGGGGTCGCCGACAAGGTCACCCGGCCGCCGTCGGAGCTCTTCGCCGGGCACGTCTTCGGCTGCTTCTTCGACGACGCCTTCGGGCTGCGCAACCTCGACGCGATCGGCGCGGGGAACGTCCTCTACGAGACGGACTACCCGCACTCGGACTCCACCTGGCCGAAGTCCAAGGAGGTGGGGGAGGCGCAGATGGGCCACCTGCCGCCGGACGTCGTCGAGCGCATCGTCCGAGGCAACGCCGTCGACCTGCTGGGGCTGAGCCCGGAGGGCCTCTGGCGGCCGTGAGGCGAGGGGCGGGGGCTCGGCTCAGACCTTGAACACGCGGATGCCGGGCCCGCACAGGACGGTCAGGTCCTCCGGGTCCGAGGTCAGCACCGTCACCGGTGCCGGAGAGGACAGCGCGGTCGCGGCCACGAGGGCGTCCAGGGCGTACTTGTGGCCGTGCAGGCCGGCGCCCGCCAGGAGCTTGCAGGCCAGGCGGGCGATCGCCTCGCTCGGAGGGATCACGTTCACGCGCGATGCGGCGTAGTCGAAACGGGCCTGCGGGACCCGGGCGTCCCGGGCCTCGACGAGGGTGACGGAGCTGGTGACGACCCTGACGTCCTCGGCCTCGGCCGCCACGAGCCATTCGAGGAGGTCGGCGGAGCGTCGTACGAGCAGCGACAGGCCCTCGCAGTCCAGGACGAGGGTCCCGCTCACGCGGCGTCCGCCGGCTTCGCGGCCTCGCCGCGGAGCAACGCGCGCTTCGCCTCGACGCCGGAGGCGTCGGCGGGGCCGAGCTCCGCCTCGGCGTCCTCGATCAGCTCGCGCAGCCGCTCCCGCTCCAGCTGGCGCTGGACGAGCGCCTCGATGTACGCGGACATGCCGCGCCTGCCGGTGCGCTCCTTGAGCGCGGCGATCGTCCCCTCGTGGAGGGAGACGGAGACGGGACGGGTCGGACCCTCGCCGGGGCCGGGCTGCTCGCTCATGGAGCGAAGGATACCAGGCGTCTAATAATTCGATTGTTATTTGTGTCCGTGGCGTGCCCGCTCCCCTCCGCGCCCCTTGCCTGATGGACCGTCAGGCGACAGCATGGCCCCGTCGCCATAACTGACGCAGCGTCAGACAAGGGGGTCCCCATGGTGGTCTACGGCATGCAGCTGCCCGTCCAGTCCCAGTCCGTGATCTACGCCGAGGCCTGGGAGGCCTCCGCCGGGGCCGAGGACCTGCTCGCGATCGCGCGGGCCGCGGACGCGCACGGGTTCGACTACGTGGCCTGCTGCGACCACGTGGCCATCCCGCGCCGGCTCGCCGCCGCGATGAGCACCGTCTGGTACGACCCGGTCGCCACGCTCTCCTTCCTGGCCGCCGCCACCGAGCGGGTCCGGCTGCTCTCGCACGTCGCCGTGGTCGGCCTCCGGCATCCGCTGGTCACCGCCAAGGCGTACGCGACCGTCGACCACCTCTCCGGGGGCCGGCTGGTCCTGGGGGTGGGCGCCGGGCACGTGCAGGAGGAGTTCGAGGCGGTCGGGGCGGACTTCGCGGGGCGCGGCGGGGTGCTCGACGAGACGGTCGACGCGCTGCGGGCGGCGCTCGGCCCGGAGGAGTACCCCGAGCACCTGGGGGAGCGCTTCTCCTTCAAGGACCTCGGGCAGCGGCCCCGGCCGGCGCAGGCGCGCGTCCCGGTCTGGGTGGGCGGTTCCTCGCCGGCGGCGGTGCGGCGGGCCGCCCTCAAGGGCGACGGCTGGCTGCCGCAGGGCGACCCGCGGGACGTGCTGGCGCGCCGGATCGAGCGGATCCGGCGACTGCGCGAGGAGGCCGGGATCGCGGAGCCGTTCGTCTTCGGCGCGATCGCCGAGCCGCTGTACGTCGGCACCCCCGGCTGGGAGGTCGGGCGGCGGACGCTCTCCGGCGCGCCGGAGGAGCTGGCGGCCTCGCTGCGGGAGTACGCGGCGCTGGGCGTCGGTCAGATCCAGGTGCGGTTCCGCAGCCGGAGCCGTACCGAACTCGTCGATCAGATGGCGGCCTTCGGTTCGGAGGTCGCCCCGCATCTGTAGGGAGTGTGGGCATGGGCAAGCTGGACGGCCGGGTCGTGATCGTCACGGGGGCGGCGCGCGGGCAGGGCGAGCAGGAGGCGCGGCTCTTCGCCGCCGAGGGGGCGCGGGTCGTCCTCGCGGACGTGCTCGACGGGCCCGGGGAGGCCCTCGCCAAGGAGCTGGGGGAGGAGCGGGCCGCCTACGTCCACCTGGACGTGACCCGCGAGGAGGAGTGGGCGGGCGCGGTGGCCGCCGCCAGGGAGCGGTTCGGGCGGATCGACGGCCTGGTGAACAACGCCGGCATCCTCCGCTTCAACGAGCTGCTCGCCACTCCCCTGGAGGAGTTCCAGGCGATCGTGTCCGTCAACCAGACCGGCTGCTTCCTCGGGATCAGGGCGGTGGCGCCGGAGATCGCGGCGGCCGGTGGCGGCACGATCGTCAACACCGCCTCGTACACGGGCGTGACGGGGATGGCCGGGGTCGGCGCCTACGCGGCCTCCAAGCACGCGGTGGTCGGGCTGACCCGGGTGGCGGCCCTGGAGCTGGCCGCGAAGGGGATCCGGGTGAACGCGGTCTGCCCCGGGGCGATCGACACCGCCATGAGCAACCCGGAGGGGGTGGACCCGGCCGTCACCGGCGAGCTGTACCGCAGGCTCGTGCCGCTCGGCCGGATCGGGCGCCCGGAGGAGGTGGCGGCGCTCGCCCTCTTCCTGACCTCGGACGACTCCTCGTACGTGACGGGTCAGCCGTTCGTGATCGACGGGGGCTGGCTGGCCGGGGTCTCGCTCTTCTGACAGGATCTGACGATCCATCAGGTATTGACACGGCGCAGTGCATCCAAGAATCTGACGGTACGTCAGAAACTCACGAGGACGGTGACTTCCGTGGAATTCGGGATCTTCGTACAGGGATACGTCGGCAAGCGGGCCGAGACCGATCCCGAAGCCGAGCACAAGGCCCTCATGGAGGAGACCGAGTACGTCATCCAGGCGGACAAGCACAACTTCAAGTACGCCTGGGCCTCCGAGCACCACTTCCTGGAGGAGTACTCGCACCTCTCGGCCAACGACGTCTACCTGGGCTACCTCGCCCACGCCACCGAGCGCATCCACCTCGGCTCCGGCATCTTCAACCCGCTCGCCCAGGTCAACCACCCGGTGAAGGTCGCCGAGAAGGTCGCCATGCTCGACCACCTCTCGGGCGGCCGCTTCGAGTTCGGCTCGGGGCGCGGTGCCGGTTCGCACGAGATCCTCGGCTTCTTCCCGGGCATCACGGACATGAACCACACCAAGGAGATCTGGGAGGAGACCATCGCGGAGTTCCCCAAGATGTGGCTCCAGGAGGAGTACGCCGGCTTCCAGGGCAAGCACTGGTCCCTGCCGCCGCGCAAGATCCTCCCCAAGCCGTACGGCACGTCCCACCCCGCCATGTGGTACGCGGCCGGCTCCCCGTCCTCGTACGCCATGGCCGGGAAGATGGGGCTCGGGGTGCTCGGCTTCAGCGTGCAGAAGGTCTCCGACATGGAGTGGGTCGTCGAGTCCTACAAGAACGCGATCAAGGAGGCGAAGGCGGTCGGCGACTTCGTCAACGACAACGTCATGGTGACGTCGACGGCGATCTGCGCCGAGACGCACGAGAAGGCGGTCGAGATCGCGGTCGGCGGCGGGCTCAACTACCTCCAGTCGCTGCTCTTCCGCTACCACGACACCTTCCCGCGGCCCGAGGGCATCCCCGAGTGGCCCGAACTCCTCCCCGAGTACTCGGCCGAGATCATCGAACTCCTCATCGCCGAGGAGCTGATGATCTGCGGCGACCCGAGCGAGGTGCTCGCGCAGTGCAGGCGGTGGGAGCAGGCGGGGGCCGACCAGCTGTCCTTCGGACTCCCGATCGGGATCTCGTACGAGGACACGATGAACTCGATCAAGCTGATCGGGGAGCACGTGATCCCCGAGATCGACACGGACCCGGTCCACCGCACGACCCGCTTCCGGGGCGCGGCGGGACGGTAGCCCCGTGAAGCCCCGCCCGTGACGCGACGCCGCGGCAGGCGAGCGCACGGCGCGCGGGGCGTGAACCCTCCCCCAGCGCGGGGTGCCGGCTTCCCGGGCCGTCGCCTCGTCACCGGCCCCGGCCGGGGGCCGTTTCCGCGGCGGCCCCGGGCCGGGGCCACACGCACGGACAACGGAGCCACCCGGCCCCGGGCAGGGGCGGCACGCGCAGGCCTTGGAGAGAAGGGGATCGTCATGCTCGACCACCTCATCACGGGCGCGACCGTCGTCGACGGCGGCGGCGGGCCCGCCTTCGTCGCCGACGTGGGTCTGCGGGACGGGCGGATCGCCGTGATCGGCGGGCCCGGGACCGTCGGCGAGGCGGCCCGCACCACCGAGGACGCCACCGGACTCGTCCTCGCGCCCGGCTTCGTCGACCCGCACACCCACTACGACGCGCAGCTCTTCTGGGACCCGTACGCCACGCCCTCCATGAACCACGGGGTCACCACCGTCGCCGGCGGCAACTGCGGGTTCACCCTCGCCCCGCTGCACCCGGACCGGCCCGAAGACGCCGACTACACGCGGCGCATGATGTCCAAGGTGGAGGGGATGGCCCTGGCCGCGCTCGAAGAGGGCGTGGACTGGAGCTGGTCCTCCTTCGGCGAGTACCTCGACGCCCTGGAGGGGCGGATCGCCGTCAACGCCGGGTTCATGGTGGGGCACTGCGCGCTGCGGCGGTACGTGATGGGCGAGGACGCCGTGGGCGGGCAGGCCACCGACGAGCAGCTCGCCCGGATGACCGCCCTCCTCAAGGAGGCCATGGAGGCCGGGGCCTGGGGGCTGTCCACCACCCAGTCCGCCACCCACTCCGACGGCGACGGCGCCCCCGTCGCCTCCCGGCACGCCACCCCCGCCGAACTCGTCGCCCTGTCGAAGGCGGTCGGCGAGCACGAGGGGACCCAGATCGAGGCCATCCTCGCCGGATGCCTCGACCAGTTCTCGGACGCCGAGATCGAGCTCTTCGTCGAGATGTCCGCCGCCGCCGGGCGGCCGTTGAACTGGAACGTGCTCACCATCGACGCCGCCGTCCCCGAGCGCGTCCCCCGCCAGCTCACCGCCTCCGAGCGGGCCCGCAAGTCCGGCGGCCGGATCGTCGCGCTCACCATGCCGATCCTCACCCCGATGAACATGTCCCTCGGGACCTTCTGCGCGCTCAACCTGATCCCCGGGTGGGGGGAGGTCCTCGCCCTGCCCCTCCCGGAGCGGATCGCCAGGCTGCGGGACCCCGGGGTCCGCGCCGAGATGCTGCGCCGGGCCGACTCCAGGGAGGCCGGCGTCTTCCGGCGGCTCGCGCACTTCGGCCGGTACGTCATCGGCGACACCTACAGCCGGGAGAACGAGGGGCTGACCGGGCGGGTCGTGAAGGACATCGCGGCCGAACGCGGGCAGGACGACTTCCAGTGTCTCGTCGAGATCTGCGCCAACGACGACCTGAGGACCGTGCTGTGGCCGATGCCCACCGACAACGACCCCGCCTCCTGGGAGCTGCGCCGTGAGACCTGGGACCACGAGGACGTGCTGCTCGGCGGCTCCGACGCCGGCGCCCACCTGGACCGGATGTGCGGAGCCCCGTACACGACCCGCTTCCTCGGCGACTGCCTGCGCGGCCGGAGGCTGGTGCCGCTGGAGCGGGCCGTGAAGATGCTCAGCGACGACCCGGCCCGGCTCTTCGGGCTGCGCGAGCGGGGCAGGATCGCCGAGGGCTACCACGCCGACCTGGTCCTCTTCGACCCCGAGCGGATCGACGCGGGGCCGGCCACCCTCGTCCACGACCTGCCCGGCGACAGCCCGCGCCTGGACTCCCGCGCGGTCGGCATCGTCTCCGTGCGCGTCAACGGGGTGGAGACGGTCCGGGACGACGAGGTGACCGGGGCGATACCCGGGCGCGTCCTGCGCTCGGGCCGCGACACGAGGACGGTGAGCACCCGATGACGATCACGGAGAAGCTGTACATCGGCGGCGACTGGGCCGAGCCCGACGGCGGCCACTACGAGGTGATCGATCCCGCCACCGAGGAGCTCGTGGGGCTCGCGCCCGAGGCCTCCCGGGCGCAGGTGTACGAGGCGGCCGCCGCCGCCCGCGAGGCCTTCGGCTCCTGGTCGCGGACGAAGCCCGAGGAGCGGGCCGCGATCCTCGACCGGGCCGCCGCGATCATGGCCCGCGACGCCGACGCGCACACCGCCCTCGCCCGCGCCGAGACCGGAGCCACCACCGCCACCGCCCGCGGCATGCAGGTCGCCGTCGGCTCCTCCCGCTTCCGGCGGTACGCGCGGGGTGCCATGGAGCCGGTCGAGGAGGCCCTGCCGCCG
Source organism: Streptomyces sp. NPDC056503 (assembly GCF_042794995.1). Taxonomy (NCBI): domain Bacteria; kingdom Bacillati; phylum Actinomycetota; class Actinomycetes; order Kitasatosporales; family Streptomycetaceae; genus Streptomyces; species Streptomyces sp. NPDC056503. The sequence continues at coordinate 22,017 of NZ_JBHTST010000039.1, read as the reverse complement.
CAGATCAACGAGGCCGGGCCGATGGGGAGAGCCGGGGTCTTCGGGGCGGTCGCGGTACGGCGCCCGGTCGGTGTCGTCACCTGCATCACCTCGTACAACAACCCGTGGGCCAACCCGGCCGGCAAGATCGCCCCCGCCCTGGCCATGGGCAACACGGTCCTCGTCAAGCCGGCCCCGCAGGACCCGCTGTCGGTCTTCGCGATGGTCCGCGCCCTGGAGGAGGCCGGCGTCCCGGCCGGGGTCGTCAACCTGGTGACCGGCTCGGCGCCGGCCGTCGGCGAGGCGGCCGTCGACTCCCCGGACGTCGACATGGTCTCCTTCACCGGCTCCACCGCCGTCGGCCAGGCCATCGGCGAGGTCTGCGGGCGCTCCATGAAGCGGCAGCTGATGGAGCTGGGCGGGAAGGGCGCCGCGCTCGTCCTCGACGACGCCGACCTGGACTCGGCCGTGACGGGGATCGGGACGACCTTCTCCTTCTACAGCGGCCAGATCTGCACGGCTCCGACGCGGGTGCTCGCCCAGCGCGGGATCTACGAGCGCCTGGTCGAGAAGCTGGCCGCGTACACCGGCTACCTGAAGGTGGGGGACCCGGCCGCGCAGGGGACGGTGGTCGGGCCGGTGATCTCGGCGGCCCACCGCGACCGGGTGGAGGCCTACGTCGAGCTGGGGCGGAAGGAGGGGGCCCGGGTCGTCACGGGCGGGGAGCGGCCCGACCTGGACCGGGGTTTCTACGTGGCGCCCACGCTGCTCGCCGACTGCGCCCCCGAGATGCGGGTGGTCCGGGAGGAGATCTTCGGTCCGGTCGTCGTGGTCGTCCCCTTCGACGACGAGGAGGAGGGGATCGCGCTCGCCAACGACAGCGACTACGGCCTCCTCGACTACGTGTGGTCCGGCGACGTCGCCCGCGCCTTCCGGATCGCGGCGCGGCTGCGGGCCGGCGGCGTCGGGATCAACACCATCGGCCGGAACATGGAGGCGCCCTTCGGCGGCTTCAAGAAGAGCGGTGTGGGGCGGGACGTGGGCTCGTACGCGCTCCACGCCTACAGCGAGCTCCAGGCGGTGGTCTGGCCGGGCTGAGCGGGTGCCGGGGACCGGACCGGGAGGGCCGGGGGTCCCTTCGGAAAATTCCTCGGGAAAATTTTGGAACGGACATTTCGGGCTCGGCTGCGGTTCCCGCATATCGGACACCGTCCGGCGGACCTACCAGTTGGTCGGTCCGCCGGGTTGGTCGATCTTTCAATCATTGGCGAGCGCCCCGATCTGGCCTCTCAATGCAAGGCGATGATCGATCAACTGAGCGGAGTTGGCTCCTCCGGATAAGGAAACCGCAGCATTTAACGTCCTGTTCATGACTCAGGTGGACGTACGGCCCCAGGCCGGAGACACGGTAAGGGGCGCCACCGCCCCGGGCGACGCCGGCGGCGTCCGTAAGAAGGGCCTCGGCGGCAACTCCGTGGGCCTCTTCGGCAACGCCGTCATCGGCATATCCACCGTCGCCCCGGTGTACTGCCTCACCTCGACCCTCGGCTCCACCGCCGGCGAGGTCGGCCTCCAGATGCCCGCCGTGTTCCTCGCGGGCTTCCTCCCGATGCTCCTCGTCGCCTTCGCGTACCGGGAGCTCAACCGGGCCATGCCCGACTGCGGCACCTCCTTCACCTGGACCGTGAAGGCCTTCGGCCCGAAGCTCGGCTGGATGTGCGGCTGGGGCCTGGTGATCGCCACGATCATCGTGCTCTCCAACCTGGCCGGCGTCGCCACCTCGTACTTCTGGCTCCTCGCGGGCGAGATCACCGGCAGCGACTCGATCGCCGCCCTGGACGACAACAAGGCCGTCCACATCCTCACCTGCCTCGCCCTCATCGCCGCCGCCACCGCGATCAGCTACCGCGGCATGACGGCCACCAAGGGCGTCCAGTACACCCTCGTCGTCCTCCAGCTCGTCGTCCTCGCCGTCTTCGTCGCCCTCGCCCTCTCCAAGGCGGGCTCCTTCGAGACCTCGGTCGACTTCTCCTGGTCCTGGATGAACCCCTTCGCCGTCCAGTCCTTCGCCGCCTTCACCGCCGGTCTCTCCCTCTCGATCTTCATGTACTGGGGCTGGGACACCTGCATGGCGTCCAACGAGGAGACCGTCGGCAGCGACAAGACCCCCGGCCGCGCCGCGCTCATCGCGATGGTCGTCCTGGTCGGCTCCTACCTCGCCACCGGCATCGCCGCGCAGATGGCCGTCGGCTCCGGCGGGGAGGGCCTCGGCCTCGCCAACCCGGACACCTCCGACAACGTCTTCGCCGCCCTCGCCGGCCCCGTCATGGGCCCCGTCCTCGGCGTCCTGCTCTTCGTCGCCGTCCTGGCCTCGGCCGCCGCGAGCCTCCAGACCACCTTCATCCCGGTCGCCCGCACGGTCCTCGCCATGTCCACGTACGAGGCGCTGCCGAAGTCCTTCACCAAGGTCCACCCGGTCTTCAAGACCCCCGGCAAGGCCACCGTCGTCGCGGGTGTCGCCACCGGCGTCTTCTACACCGTGATGACCCTGGTCAGCGAGCACGTCCTGGTCGACACCATCTACGCGCTCGGCCTGATGATCTGCTTCTACTACGGCATCACGGCCTTCGCCTGCGTCTGGTACTTCCGCGCCGAGCTCTTCCGCTCCTTCCGCGACTTCGCCTTCAAGGGCCTCATGCCGGCCCTCGGCGGCGTCATGCTCACCGCGGTCTTCGGCAAGACCCTCTACGACATGTGGGACCCGGCCTACGGCTCCGGCTCCGCCGTCTTCGGCGTCGGCTCCGTCTTCGTCATCGCGGTCGGCCTCCTCGTCCTCGGCGCGGCCATCATGCTGGTCATGCAGCGCCGCAGCCCCGCCTTCTTCCGGGGCGAGGTCCTGACGAAGGAGACGCCGTCGCTGGTGGTCGCCGACTGAACGGACCGGTCCGCAGACACACCTGAGTCACCCGGAACGCGAAGGTGGCGGCCCCGTGGGGGGTGCCGCCACCTTCGTCCCGTCTGCGGGGTCAGTGCCGCCCGGGCAGCAGCTTCTCCACGGCCTGGTTGGCCCGGGGCAGGTCGGCTCCCTGGGGCGGGAGGGGCTTCGGGTTCAGGACGCCGCTGAGGGGGACGACCGACGGCAGGTTCATGCCGCCCGTGTCCGCGGCGGCGGTGCCCGCGGAGGCGAGGCCGCCGGTGGCGGCGAAGGCGGTCAGGGCGGCGGCGGTGAGGAGCTTCTTCATGCCCGCTCCAACGGAGCCCGGGCACGGGCGGTTACGAACGGGTCCCTACCCTCGTGCCATGGACACGGAGAACGGCTGGTCACTGCGGGCGGGACGGGCCGAGGACGTCGAGGTCGTCGCCGAGCTGCGGGCCGTCGTCATGCGCGCGGACCTGGAGCGGCTCGGACGGTACGACGCGGGACGGGTCCGCCAGCGGTTCCGGGACGGCTTCTCGCCCGCGTACACCTCGATCGTCGAGACCGACGGCGCCCTGGCGGGATGCGTCACGCTCCGCCCCGACCCCGCCGGCGGCCTCCACCTGGAGCACTTCTACCTCGACCCCGCCCTCCAGGGCCGGGGGCTCGGCACCGCCGTGCTGCGGCACCTGACGGACCGCGCCGACACGGCCGGCGCCCCCGTCCGCCTCGCCGTCCTCCAGGGGAGCGCGGCCCGCCGGCTCTACGAGCGGGCCGGGTTCACCGTCGAGTCCGAGGACCCCGTCGACGTGCACATGGTCAGGGAGCCGGCGCCTCCCCGATGAGGGCGGTCGCGACCGTACGGAAGCCGAGCCGGGCGTAGAGGCGCTCCACGTCCGCGTCCGAGGCCGTCAGGAAGACCAGGCCGACGCCGCGCGCCCGGGCGTCCGCCACCAGCGCGGCGGTCACCGCGAGACCCAGGCCCCGGCGCCGGGCCTCCGGGCGGGTGCCGACGCCCACGACCTCCGCCACGTCCCCGACGGGCTGCGCCTGGCCGCCCGCCAGGGCCTCCCCGCTCGCCGTGTCGAAGCCGCCCGCGAGGACCGTCAGACCGGCCGTGATCCGGGCGGCGACCCGCCGCGCGTCACCGGGGCCCGGGGTCGCGCCGAAGGCCGCGTACGGGGCCGCGACGGCCGCCGCCAGGTTCGGATCGTCGGCGGCGAGGGTGCGGACGCGCGCGCCCGCGGGCGCCGGCACGGCGAGCGGTTCGCCCTCCAGGACCATCAGCGGGTGCTCGTGCACCACGATCCCGCTCGCCTCCACGGCGGCCCGCAGCCCGGGCGTCGTCTCCGCCACCCACTCGAACGCCTCCGGCAGCCCCAGCTCCCGCTGCCGGGCCCGCACCCGCTCCACGTCCTCCACCGTCGTCCCGCCGTCGTGCCCGGGCGTCGGGCGCGCGTAGAACGGCCACCCGTCGGCCCCCTCCCGCACGAAGAAGGTCAGCGGTCCGAAGTCCTCCGCGCGGGCGGAGGAGCGGGGCACGGCGTCGTAGTACGCCTCGATTCGGTTCAGCACGCGCGTCATCCAAGCACTCCGGCGGCGGAACCACCCGCGGATTTCCCGGCCGGGAACCACGGTGGGGCACGGGCACGTCACTGTCACCACCAGCGTGATCGACCGGGGGAGACGCCGATGAGGGGGACCCACACCTGTCCGGGGTGCGGGCGCGACGACCGGGTGCAGGCCGTGCCCGCCGTGTACGTCGCCGGCCGGGACGCCGTGACCGGCCGCGAACGCGGCCGGGACGGCGACACGAGGACCGTGACGCGGACGGTGACCACGGGGCTCTCCGACGCCCTCTCGCCCGTGCCGCGCCCGCCGTCCCACGGGATCGTCGCCCTCGGCGTGCTCGCCGCGCTCGTCTCGGTCGGCACCTTCGTCGGCGGTGTCCAGGCCGGGCACTGGTTCGAGGACCGGGCCGCGGACGGCCTCGCCGACGGGGTGCCGAGGGTGGGCGGGGTCTACCTCCTCCCGGAGGGCTCGGCCGCACCGGACTACACGCAGCCGCTGGGCTTGGCCCCGGCGCCCCCGCCCGACTTCGCGTACCTCGGCTGGATCTCGGCGGCGGCCCTGCTCGTCGCCGTCCTCGTGGCCGTCGTGACCCACCGCCGCCGGACCGCCTTCGCCCGGCTGACGGCGGGGCGCCCGAGGGCCGAGGAGCTCTGGTCGCGCGGCTGGTACTGCCACCGCTGCGGCACGGTCCACCTCGACGGCGTGCCCGGCGAGGACCGCGCGCCGCTCACCCTCCAGCGCTTCCGCGAGAAGGTCTGGCGACACGGCGGGTACGGGGAGCTGGCGGAGGAACAGCGGGCGGTGGACCCGATGCGGAGGTGACGCGCGCCCGCCCGCGTCGTACCCCTCGGAATCCCGCGCCGGAGCCCCTACCGTGCCGTCATGCGGATCTCGACCACGATCTTCCTGACCGACGAGACCATCTCGCCCGTGCGGCTCGCCCGCGAGCTGGAGGCGCGCGGCTTCGACGGGCTGTACCTGCCCGAGCACACCCACATCCCCGTCTCCCGGGAGACCGAGCACCCGGCGGGCGGCCGGGCCGCCCGCGAGTACGGCCGGACCCTCGACCCCTACGTCGCCCTCGCGCAGGCCGCCGCCGTCACCGAGCGGCTCGCGCTCGGCACCGGCATCTCCCTGCTCGCGCAGCACGACCCGATCGCGCTCGCCAAGCAGATCGCGACCCTCGACCACCTCTCCGGCGGACGGTTCACCCTCGGGCTCGGATACGGGTGGAACCGCGAGGAGGCCGCCGACCACGGCGTCGCCTGGGCCACCCGCCGGGACCTCGTCCACGACCGGCTCGCGCTGATGCGGGCCCTGTGGGCGACGGAACCGACCGCGTACGAGGGCGGGTTCGGGTACTCCGTGCGCGCCTCCGAGGCCTGGCCGAAGCCGGCCGGCGGCGCACCCCGCGTCCTGCTCGGCGGCGCCGCCGGGCCGAAGCTCTTCGCGGCGGTCGCCGAACGGACCGACGGCTGGATGCCGATCGGCGGCCGCGGGCTCACCGAGAACCTGCCGGTGCTGCGCGCCGCGTGGGAGCGGGCGGGGCGCGACCCGAAGGAACTGTGGATCGTCCCGTACGCCGTGCTCCCGAACCCCGGCAAGCTCGCCCACTACGCGGAGCTCGGCTGCGCCGAGACCGTGCTCCAGCTGCCGTCGGCCGGCGAGGACGAGGTGCTGCGGGTGCTCGACGCGTACGCGGAGTACCTGCCGTGACGACCGGCGGGGACCCTCCCTCCCCGCGCGGGGGCCGCTCGTATGCTCGGTGCATGACGGACCACCAGGCTGACCACCGGGCCGAACCCAAGTCTGACCAGCACGAGCGGCACGAGGAGGGGCGGCACACCGCGCCCCCGACCAGGAACGCGATGCGCCGGGCGCTGCGGCGCGCGCGGGACGGGGTCGCGCTCGACGTCGGCGAGGCGGCGGTGCTGCTGCGGGCGCGCGGCGAGGACCTGGCGGAGCTGGTGGCGGTCGCGGGGCGGGTGCGGGACGCCGGCCTCGAAGCGGCCGGGCGGCCCGGGGTGATCACGTACTCGAAGAGCGTGTTCATACCCCTGACCCGGCTCTGCCGGGACAAGTGCCACTACTGCACCTTCGTCACCGTGCCGGGGAAGCTGCGGCGCGAGGGGCACGGCATGTTCATGTCCCCGGACGAGGTCCTGGACATCGCCCGGCGCGGCGCCGCGCTCGGCTGCAAGGAAGCCCTCATCACGCTCGGCGACAAGCCGGAGGACCGGTGGCCGGAGGCGCGCGAGTGGCTGGACGCGCACGGCTACGACGACACCCTCGCGTACGTGCGGGCGATGTCGGTGCGGATCCTGGAGGAGACCGGGCTCCTGCCGCACCTCAACCCGGGCGTCATGTCGTGGACGGACTTCCAGCGGCTCAAGCCGGTCGCCCCCTCGATGGGGATGATGCTGGAGACCACCGCCACCCGGCTCTGGTCCGAGCCCGGCGGCCCGCACTTCGGCTCGCCGGACAAGGAACCGGCCGTGCGGCTGCGGGTGCTGGAGGACGCCGGGCGGTCGTCCGTCCCCTTCACCTCGGGGCTGCTCCTCGGGATCGGGGAGACGTACGAGGAGCGGGCCGACTCGCTCTTCGCGCTCCGCCGGGTCGCCCGCGCCTACCACGGCGTCCAGGAACTGATCATCCAGAACTTCCGGGCCAAGCCGGACACGGCGATGCGCTCGATGCCCGACGCCGAACTCGACGACCTGGTCGCGGCGGTGGCCGTCGCCCGCCTGATCATGGGCCCCTCCGCCTGCCTCCAGGCGCCGCCCAACCTGGTGGACGCCGAGTACGAGCGGCTGATCGCGGCCGGCATCGACGACTGGGGCGGGGTCTCCCCGCTCACCATCGACCACGTCAACCCGGAGCGCCCCTGGCCCCGGATCGACGAACTCGCCGAGCGCTCCGCCGCCGCCGGCTTCGAGCTGCGCGAACGGCTCTGCGTCTACCCGGAGTTCGTCCGCCGCGGCGAGCCCTGGCTGGACCCCCGGATCGTGCCGCACGTGCGCGCGCTCGCCGACCCGGAGACGGGCCTCGCGAACCCGGACGCGGTGGTCCGCGGCCTGCCGTGGCAGGAGCCCGACGAGGCCTTCGCCGCCACGGGCCGCACCGACCTGCACGCGACCATCGACACCGAGGGCCGGACGGGCGACCGGCGCGACGACTTCGACGAGGTGTACGGGGACTGGGAGGCGCTGCGGGAGGCCGCCGCGCCCGGCATGGTCCCCGAGCGGATCGACGCCGACGTCCGCGAGGCCCTCCGGGTCGCCGCCGACGACCCGACGAAGCTCACCGACGCGCAGGCCCTCGCCCTCTTCCACGCGGACGGTCCGGCGCTCGACGCGCTGTGCGCGGTCGCGGACGACGTGCGGAAGTCCGTCTCCGGCGACGAGGTGACGTACATCGTCACCAGGAACATCAACTTCACCAACGTCTGCTACACCGGCTGCCGCTTCTGCGCCTTCGCCCAGCGGCGGACCGACGCCGACGCGTACACCCTCTCCCTCGGCCAGGTCGCCGACCGCGCCCAGCAGGCGTGGGACGTCGGCGCGGTGGAGGTGTGCATGCAGGGCGGCATCCACCCGGACCTGCCCGGCACCGCGTACTTCGACATCGCCAGGGCCGTGAAGGAACGCGTTCCGGGCATGCACGTGCACGCCTTCTCCCCGATGGAGGTGGTCAACGGCGCCACCCGCACCGGTCTGTCGATCCGCGAGTGGCTGACGGCGGCGAAGGAGGCCGGGCTCGACTCGATCCCCGGCACGGCCGCCGAGATCCTCGACGACGAGGTCCGCTGGGTGCTGACGAAGGGCAAGCTGCCCACGGCCACCTGGATCGAGGTGATCACCACCGCCCACGAGCTGGGCCTGCGCTCGTCCTCGACGATGATGTACGGCCACGTGGACCAGCCCCGCCACTGGCTCGGCCACCTCCGCACCCTCGCCTCCCTCCAGCAGCGGACCGGCGGCTTCACGGAGTTCGTCACCCTCCCCTTCATCCACACCAACGCGCCCGTCTACCTCGCGGGCATCGCCCGCCCCGGCCCGACGGTCCGCGACAACCGCGCGGTGACGGCGATGGCCCGCCTCCTCCTCCACCCCCACATCCCCAACATCCAGACCAGCTGGGTGAAGCTGGGCGCGGAGGGCGCGGCCGAGATGCTCCGCTCCGGCGCGAACGACCTCGGCGGCACGCTGATGGAGGAGACCATCTCCCGTATGGCGGGGTCGAGCTACGGCTCGTACCGCTCCATCCGTGACCTGGAGGCGATCGCGGAGGCGGCCGGCCGGCCGTCCCGCCCCCGCACCACCCTCTACGGCGAGGTCCCGGCCGAGCGCCGGACGGCCGCCCGCGCCTCGGACGGCCACCTGCCGGAACTGCTGCCGGTGATCGAGGACTGAGGCGGTCGGCCCGCCGACGGGCCGGACTCCCCGCCCGCCTCGAAGGAGGCTTCGAGGCAGGCGGGGCGGACGTCGGGGAGGGGATCGCGCGTCCGTGGCCCGTGTCACGGGGGCCATGCGACGGATGGCGGGGGCCGACGGCGAAGCTCGGGTGAACTGGGGTCAAAAGCGGCCTGAAGGGCGTCCGATCACATAAGTCTTTGACCCCCGAACGGGCACACCCGGTCGATTAGAGTGCTGCGAAGACCGGTGAGAGAGCGGGACCTCGGACGGGGGAGGGCACGTCGTGACCACCACTGCCGCGGCCGTGTGGGGCCGCACCGAACAACAGGACTTCCGCTCGCGCGTCCGCGGCTGTCTGCTCGGCGCGGCCGTCGGCGACGCGTTCGGGGCGGGCGTCCACGAGCGGGCGCTGAAGGAGATCCGCGCGGCGCACGGCGAGGCGGGGCTCGCGGAACCCCCCGACGGCACCCTGACCGTCACCGCCGCCACCCAGATGGGCCTCTTCACCGTCGACGGCCTCATCCGCGCCCACGTCCGCCGCGACGGCGGTGTCTGGCACCCGCCCACCGAGATCCACCGGGCCCATCTGCGCTGGGCGGCCACCCAGCGCGACTGGGGCCCCGACGAACGGCGCCGCGACAACGGCTGGCTCGGCCGCCAGGAGTGGCTCTACGCCCGCCGAGGGGCGCCCCGCGCCTGCCTCACCGGCCTCGGCGACGAGCGCCTCGGCACCCCGGACCAGCCCAAGAACCCCGACGCCGGCGACTCCGGCGCGCTCGTCCGCTCCGCGCCGCTCGGGCTGCTCGTCGGCTGGGAGCCGCAGCTCGTCTGCCAGCTGGCCGTCGAATGCGCCGCCCAGACGCACGGCGCGCCCGCCGCGACGCTCGCGGCCGGCGCGCTCGCCGTCACCGTCCACGGCGTGGCCCGCGGCGCCTCCGTCGAAGCCGCCGCCGGTACGGCCCTGAGCCTGCTGGCCGCGCGCCCCGGCCACGAGCCGGTGACGGAGGCGCTGACGCGCGCCCTCGCGGCGGTACGCGAGGGGATCCCGGACGCGGAGCGCGTCACGGCCCTCGGCGCGGACGAGGACCGCGCGGAGGGGCAGCTGGCGGCGGCCGTCTACTGCGCCCTGGTGGGCGAGGACGTCCGCCACGGACTGCGCCTGGCCGTCAACCACGACGGCCCGTCGGCCGTCACGGCCGCGGTCGCCGGCGCGCTCCTCGGCGCCCAGCACGGCGAGACGGCCCTCCCCCCGGCCTGGCTCGCGGCGGTGGAGGGCCGCGGGACGATCCTGGAACTGGCCGACGACTTCGCCATGGAACTGACCCAGTCCACCACCCTCCACACCCCCACCTGGCACACCCGCTACCCCACGCCCTGACGCGCCGCCGTTCCCCCGCGGGGCCGGGCCCGCGGGGGAGCCGCCGGGCGGGGTCAGCGCATCAGCTCGCCCGCGTTGACCAGGAGGGACTGGCCCGTGATCGCGCGGGCCCGCGCCGACGCCAGGAAGGCCACCGCGTCGGCGACGTCCGAGTCCGTCGCCAGCTCCGGGAGGGCCATGCGGGAGGCGAGGCGTGCCAGGACCTCCGCCTCCTCCACCGCCTCCGTCTGCGCCGTGAAGCGGACGAACGCCTCGACCGGCGGACCCCACATCCACCCGGGCAGCACCGTGTTGACCCGGATCCGGTCCGGCCCCAGCTCCCGCGCCAGCGAGTACATCGCCGAGGTCAGGGCCCCTTTGGACGCCGCGTACGCCGCCTGCTGCACCTGGGTCGGCGCGGCGACCGCCGACTGCGTGCCGATGAAGACGACCGAGCCGCCCCCGCCCGCCCGCAGCGCCGGCAGGCACGCCCGGGTCATCCGCAGCGTCCCGAGGAGGTTGACGTCGAGCACGCCCTGCCAGGTCGTGAAGTCCGCGTCGGCGAGCCCGCCGAAGTACGAGTCCCAGGCCGCCACGTGGACGACGGCGTCGATGCCGCCGAACCGGTCGACCGCGAGCGCGGCGAGTCGCCCGCACTGCGCCTCGTCGGTGACGTCCGTCTCCCGGTGGGCGGTGTGCCGGCCCGACGGGTCGATCGCGGCCGCGGTCTTGACGAGGTTGGCCTCGGTCCGCGCGCCGAGGACCGCGTTGCCCCCGTCGCGTACCACCGCCTCCGCGACCCGGTGACCGAGACCGGTCCCGACGCCCGACACGACGACCGTCTTCCCCTGGAGCAGCATCCGGGTGTCTCCCGCCTCTGGTCACTGATCTGACGGTCCGTCAGAGTAGGTGCCCCGAGCCGCACAGGGAAGAGGGAAGGGAGAGGGCGATGAGCGACGCCGAACAGTACGGGGAGCTGGCCGCCACCGGGCCGTACGGGGTCCGGCCCGGGCACGCGCTGATCACCATGGTGGAGCCGCATCCGGGGCACGAGTACGCGTACAACCGCTGGTACGAGGACGACCACTACTACGCCGGGGCGATGGCGATGCCCTGGATGTACGCGGGCCGCCGCTGGGTCGCCACCCGCGACCTCCAGGAGCTCCGGACGCCCGAGAAGTCCGCCGTCGCCCAGCCGGTCACCGCCGGCTGCTACCTCTCCACGTACTGGATCACCGACGGCCGCTACGACGAGCACATGAAGTGGACCGTCGCCATCAACAAGCGGCTCAACCGCGACGCCCGCGTCTACCACGACCGCACCCACGTCTTCACGTCCTTCCAGGACCACGAGACGACGGTCTACCGGGACGGGGCGGCCGGCCCGCGCGACTTCCACGCCCTCGACCACCCCTACGCGGGGCTGATCCTCCAGGTCGTGGACTGCGCCGGGCCGGAGGAGCGCGCGGCCCTCCTCGAACGGCTCGTCGCCCGCGAGCTCCCGCGCCGGCTCGCCGGTTCCCCCGCCGCGATGGTGACGGTCTTCCGCCCGACGCCGCTGCCCGGCGACCGGATGACGTACGTGAGGCAGGTGGAGGGCGTCGACACCCGGCTCACCCTGCTCTGGTTCCTGGAGCGGGACCCGCGCGACGACTGGGCCGGGCACTTCGCCGACCTCGGCACCCTCGGGGGCGACTCCGGTCGGGTGGAACTCGTCGCGCCCTTCGTCCCCACCGTCCCGGGTACGGACCGGTACGTGGACCGGCTCAGGTGACGGACTCCCGGTGCCGGCGGCCGTGCCGGCGCCGGACATGAGCGAGCCCTCTCGGCCAGGACGGCGGACCGGACGAGAGGGCGCTCTGCGGGTGCTGCGGGACTCAGAGGGCCCCGTTGCTCACCTGGCCGACGAAGGAGTTCCACGAGCCCGGTCCGAAAGAGAGGGACGGGCCTTCGGGGGCCTTGGAGTCGCGGACGGCGATGGCGGCGACGACCGGCGACTTCACCTCGACGCAGGCGCCGTTGCCGCCGGAGTAGGAGGACTTGGTCCAGTTGTCGGTGGCACCCTGGATGATGGCCATGATGTGCTCAGCTCCGGTTCTGCCCGAGGGGGCGTGAGTGTCGGTGCCGGCGTGATCTCCACCGGCCTGATCGACGCTACTCGCCGGTCCCGAGCGACGGGACCGGCGTTCACACGACCGGGTGGCATATTCCAACTGGGCTTCCGTCGGCCCGAGTCGGGGGTGTACCGTACCTGCCCCCTGTGGTTCAGACCTGTCCGCGCAACCCCTCCGGGCGCCTGACCTGCCGGAACCGCCCCGAATACCGGGACTGTCAGCCCTGGGCGTATTTCTTCGCGATGTCGGCCACGAACTCCCGCGTCTGCTCCACGCCCAGCGCCTGCGCCCGCAGATGCTCGTACATGAAGCTGTACTTCGACACGTCCGGCCCCTTCTCCAGGTACAGGTCGCTCGTCACGCCCTCGATGTAGACGACGCTGGAGTCGGAGGCGTCCGGGAACTCCAGGATCGAGTACTGACCGCTGATGCCCGGGTGCGCGCCGGTGTCGAAGGGCAGCACCTGCACGGTCACGTGCGGCAGGTGCGACTGCTCGACGAGGTGCTCCAGCTGCTCGACCATCAGCTGCCGGTTGCCGACGACCCGGCGCAGCGCGGCCTCGTCGATGACCGCCCAGAGGCGCAGCGGGCGCTCCTCGTCGCGGATCCGGTCCTGGCGGCGGGTGCGGACGGTGGCCCGCTTCTCGATGTCGGCCGGCGTCGACTCGGGCAGCGCGCCGGAGATGACGGCGGTGGCGTACGCACGGGTCTGGAGCAGTCCGGGGATGATCTGCGGCTCGTAGACGCGCAGGCTCTGGGCGTCCGTCTCCAGGCCGATGTAGACGCTGTACGGGATGTCGCCGAAGGCGTGCCACCAGCCCTGCTGCCGCGAGTCCTTGGCCATCTGCATGAGGGAGTTGACCATCGCCTCGTCCTCGACCTCGTACACCCCGCACAGGTCGCGCACATCGCGCTGGCTGATGGAGCGGCGGCCGTTCTCGAGGCGGCTGATCTTGGACTGGGAGACGAGGAGGCGCTCGGCGACCTGCTCGGCCGTCATGCCCTTGCCCTCGCGGAGCTTGCGCAGCTCCTGCCCCAATCGGCGTCGCCTGACGGTGGGGTTGACACTGGACGCCACGGAAACTGCACCTCCGGCTGCTGTCTGCGATGCGTAGCTGTGAGTATCTACTGCTTGGCAGACTGCCACCAAAGGTGTGGCGTGCGCTGGGAAAACCCGACAACGCGGTGCCGGGGACGCGGATGTGCGGGACGCCCGGAGGCGCCCCGCACACCTTGTGCGGCTCCCGGAAGGGTTCTGTGGTGCCGTGGTGCGGCGGTGCGTGGTGCGGAGGCCGTGCGCCCGCCTCAGTGGGCGGCGGCGCGCACCATGCCACCGCGCGGCTGGGCGGGTACGCCCTGGCCGCTCCGGCGCGGCTGTGCGGCCGCGCCGTTCTGGACGTCCATCACGGCGTGCGCCACGAGTCCGCCCATGGGGTCGTGCCGGATCAGGTCGCGCAGCCGGGACCGCGACGACCGTCCTTCGTTACCCGGGTACAGGTGCTTGCCGAGTCCGACCGCGTGGGCCAGTGCGGCGAGCGCCGCGGTCCGCGGGTCCGGGGGTACCCCGGTGCGGATCGCACTGTCCAGCCGGGCCTTGATCTCCCGGCTGATCGCCGTGTCCGTCGCCTGGTAGCGAGTCGTCGGCAGCACCCCGCACATCTGGCCCTCCACGGCATGCACCATGCCGCATCGCTCCAGATGCGAGAGATACGTCTGGCGGAGCCCCAGTCGGGGTCCGCCGATCCAGTGGACGGCCCGTACCGGACTGCCGCGCCTGCGCAGCAGTTCCAGTGCGGAGTCCAGAGTCGGATCTCCGGTCGGCCGTGGCATCACCACGGCGATACGATCCCCGTCAGGGGCTATCCGTCCTGCCAGGGCCAGCTCTACTAGCTGTGCTCCGGCCAGGCCCAGATCGAGCGACTGCGGCTGCGCTGTGGTACCCGTGGTCGGGTCCAGAGCGAGCAGCAGAAGCTCCTCCGGAATGGTTCTGCGGCTCCTGCCCATCCATGCCTCCCCGCGTGGATGAATGACAGGGTGACCCCTCTCACATTCATCTGTCGAGAGTGCCTGGGTGGTTCGTCCGGGAACCAGTAGGTATGTCGTTCTCGTCTAGCACGGGAGCCAAGGGGTTCACACAGGACACTGGTAGACGGTTCGGACGTACGCATGACGCATGGAGGAGGCACGGTGGCGGGCGAGTCCCCCGACAGGGCGGAGCAGCAGGGGTCGTCGGAGGGGAGGACGCCGTCGGCGTCGTCGACGGTTGCCTCCTCGGAGTCCCCGGCGTCCGCGGTGGCAGCGCCGGCTCCGGTGGACCAGCCGACGGCGGTCTTCAAGACCCTCGCGCCGCGCACGCCGGAGGACGACGCGGAGACGGCGGCGAAGTCGCCGGCCGGGTCGGTCGAGTCGGTCGAGTCGGTCGAGCCGGCCCGGTCGGCTGAGGAATCGATTCCCGAGCCCGCCGAGGCTGCCGACGGGACCGAGGCGCCCGAGGAGCCCGAAGCCACCGAAGAGGCCGCGCCCGAGGGCGACCGTCTGAAGCAGGCCGTGGCGGCGTGGGTCGCCACGGCGGCGAAGACGGACGAGGCCGAGAGCGAGACCGAGGTCGAGGCCGAGAGCGACGCCGCCGCCGACGCGGAGTCGGCGGCCGAGCCCGCCGCCGAGGCGGAGCCGGTGGTCGAGGACGCCGACGCGACGCCCGAGGCCGCTGGGACGCCTGAGGCCGTCGAGGCGTCCGCCGACGCCGAGAAGCCCGCGTCCGCGCCCGAGGAGCCCTCCGAGGCCGCCGACGCGCCCGCGGAGGCCCCCGCGGCGGCCGCCGGGGCGACGAAGGCGTCGGACCCGTCGTGGTTCGCCGCGAAGAAGCCGGAGTCGAAGGCCGAGGCGGCCGACGAGCCCGGGACGGCCGAGCCCGAGCCCGGGGCGGCCACCGGTGACGCCGCCGCGCCCGCGGGCGGCCCGGTCGACCAGCCCACCACCATGTTCCGCGCCGTCCGTCCGCCGGCCGCGCCCGCCGTGGACCAGCCGACGACCGCGCTCAAGCTGCCCCGTGACGCCGCGGGCCTCGGCTCCGACAGCGAGCGGACCAGCACCTTCGTACCGCTGCGTCCGGACATCCCGGCCGACCGGAAGGCGGCGAAGCCCCAGGCGCCCGCCGCCGAGCCCGCCGCCAAGCCGGCCGCTCCGGTCACCCCGCAGCCCGCCAAGCCGCAGGCGAAGACCGGCGCGCCCGCGGCCGCGCCGATTCCCGCGCCCTCCCTCGCGGAGCCCGAGCGGACGCGGCAGCAGCCGCTCCCGCCGCTGCCCCCGCTCGACCTGCTCGCCGAGCTGACGAACACCCCGCCCCCGCCGCCGAACGCCTGGCGCACGACCCTGCGACGGGTCCGCATCTGGACCCCGCTGGTCCTGCTCCTCCTGATCGTGTTTGCGATCGTGCAGATGGTCCGGCCCCTGCCGGCGGCCGTGCTGAAGCTCTCCGGGACGCCGGCGTACACCTTCTCGGGCGGCGCGCTCACGATGCCGTGGCCCGGCGAGGGCCAGGGCGCGGTGGAGGTCGAGGGCGTCGGCTCCATGGGCACGTACGGGGCGCAGAAGCCGGCCCCGATCGCGTCCGTGACGAAGACGATGACCGCGTACGTGATCCTCCGCGACCACCCGATCAAGGGGAAGCAGAAGGGCCCCGAGATCACCGTCGACAAGAAGGCCGCCGAGCAGGCGAAGGCGGCGCACGAGTCGACGGCGCCCGTGAAGGAGGGCCAGACCTACACGGAGAAGGAGCTCCTGCAGCTCCTGATGATCCCGTCGGCCAACAACGTCGCCCGGCTGCTCGCGCGCTGGGACGCCGGCTCGGAGCAGGCGTTCGTCGACAAGATGAACGCCGCCGCCAAGGAGCTGGGCATGACCCAGTCCCGGTACACGGACCCGTCCGGCCTGCTCGACTCCACCGTCTCGACGCCGCGGGACCAGCTGAAGCTGGCGAAGGCGGTCATGAAGTTCGACGTGTTCCGCGAGATCGTGGACATGCCGAACGCCACCATCGAGGGCGTCGGCTACATCGAGAACAACAACAGCCGGCTGCTGCTCAAGGACGGGGTGACCGGCATCAAGACCGGGTCCTCCACCCCCGCGGGCGGCAATCTGCTCTGGTCGGCGAACACGATCGTCGACGGCAGGACCCACCGCATCCTGGGCATCGTGATGGGCGCGCAGAACGCCGAGCGGCTCAACGACAAGCTGGAGCTGTCGCTGGACTACAGCTACGAGCTGATCAAGAAGGCGCAGGACGACGTCACCTCCGCGACCGTCGTGAAGAAGGGCCAGGTCCTCGGTTACGTCGACGACGGCCTGGGCGGCCGGACGCCGGTCGTGGCGACGAAGGAGATCAAGGCGGTCGGCTGGCCGGGCCTGAAGCTCGACCTGGAGCTGACCGACGGCGGCAAGGCCGTCCCCCACTCCGGCAAGGCCGGGGACGTCGTCGGCACCGTCTCGATCGGCGAGGGCCCGGCCAGGGCCAGCGCCCCGGTGGCCCTCCAGTCCGACCTGGTGGAGCCCGGCTTCGACAAGAAGCTGACCCGCGTGGGCTGACCCCTCGGGAGTACGGACGGCAGGGCGCCCCGGACGGCCGGGGCGCCCTGCTGTTAGCGTCTTCGGGGGCCGGACGCGCCCCCGAGGCCGCGGGAACCGCACGGGAACCGCACCGGAACGGCGCGGGAGCCGCACGGAAGCAGTACGGGCAGCAGCACGGGAAAGGGCCGCAGTGACCACCGCCGAGCCGACACGCGCGGGCCGCAGCGAGGCCTCCACCGACCGGTCCGCCACGGACCGGGACGCCACGCCCCGGGACCCCCGACCGCACTCCCCGCAGGACGCCGGGCCGTCCGTCGCGCAGGATGGCACTCGGGAGGCCGCCCCGGCCTCCGGCACCACCCCACCCTCCACCCCCGGTTCACCGTCGCGAATAGTGCTCCCGAACCAGCGCGCCGCCCCCGAGCGGACCTCGCCCCAGGACCCGGCCGCAGCCCCGTCTGCGTCGCCGTCCTCGCCCCCGCCTCCGCCGCGGCGCCGCAAGCGCCGCTACCCCGTGATGGTGGCGACGGGCGTCGCCGCGCTCCTCCACGTCCTGTGGTTCTTCTACTTCGCGAACAGCGGCGGCGACCTCGCGGCGCAGGACGCCTGGGCCGAGTTCGTCGGCCGGCACCCCGACTCCGCGTACAACCTGGCCTGGTACGGGGGCATGCACCCGGTCTCGTACAGCGTGGTCTCGCCGTACGTGATGTCGGTGCTCGGCGTCCGCTCGACGATGATGATCGCGGGGACGCTCTCCGCCGCCCTGACCGCGCTGATCCTGGTCCGGGTGCCGGCCGTCCGGAACCCGATGGCCTGCTCGCTCGCGGGCGTCTTCGCCTTCCTCTGCAACGCGCTGTCGGGCCGGGTCACCTTCGGCCTCGGCATGATGTTCGCGGTCGGCGCGGTCGCCGCCGTCTTCTGCTGGCCGCACCGCTGGCGCCGCAAACGGTGGGCGAAGGCCGCGGTCGCGGCGCCGCTCGCCGGGCTGGCGACGGCGTGCAGCCCGGTCGCGGGACTCTTCCTCGGCGTGGTGGCGGCGGCGCTCTTCCTCAACAAGCGGAGGCCGGGCGCGTACGCCATCGGCCTCGCCCCGGTCGCGGTCGTCGCGGTCTCCTCCTGGCTCTTCCCCTTCTCCGGCACCCAGCCGATGTCCTTCGGGTCGACGTCGCTTCCGCTGCTCTTCGGGATCCTCGTCCTCGTCCTCGTGCCGAGGGACTGGCGCACGGTCCGCACGGCCGCCGCCTGCTACACCGTCGGCACCTTCCTGACCTGGCTGATCGACTCCCAGATCGGCTCCAACATCTCGCGGCTGCCGATGCTCTTCGCGGGCGTGGCGCTGCTCGCGGCGCTGCCGTACACGCGCCCGCGCTCGCGCCGCTGGTACGCGCTCGTCGTCGCCTTCCTCGGCCTGAACTTCTGGATCGGCTTCAAGGGCGTCGACGACGTGATCCGCACCCGCCCCGACGCCTCCTGGGCCTTCGAGGTGGCGCCGCTGATCAACCAGCTCCAGGTGCGGGAGGCGCAGAAGGCGCGGGTCGAGGTCGTCCCGGCCTCCAGCCACCGCGAGTCCTCGGCGCTCAGCCCGTACATCAACCTGGCGCGCGGCTGGAACCGGCAGGCGGACATGGAGCGCAACCCGCTCTTCTACGACGACACCCTCAACGCCGTGAACTACCGCGAGTGGCTCCACCGCTGGGCCGTCCGGTACGTCGTCCTGCCCACCGGCGCCCCCGACTCCGGCGCCGCCCTCGAAGCCGAGCTCGTCGACGAGGGCCTGCCCTACCTGAACCAGATCTGGTCCGACGCGAACTGGCGGCTGTACGAGGTCGCCGGCGCCACCCCGCTCGCCGACGCCCCGGCGCAGGTCGAGCGCGCCGCGGAGAACGAGGTCGTCCTCCACCTGGACCGCCCGGCCCGCGTCAGGATCCGCGTCCCCTACTCGCCGTGGCTGGCGCTGATGGACGAGAACGGCGGCAAGCTGGAGCCCCCGCAGGAGACCGAGGAGTCGAAGCTGGCGCGGGAGGAGTCCGAGACGGAACTCCCGAAGGTCTTCGCCAACGAGAACGGCTGCCTGGTGAAGGCCGAGCCGGACGACCAAGGCGACGAGTGGACGGAACTGGTCGCCCCCAAGGCGGGTACGTACCGCCTGGCGGCCCCGTACAAGCTCTTCCCGCGCGGCACGGCCTGCCCGGAGGAACTGCGCTGAGGTCCCCCTGCCGCGGTCACCCATAAGGAGGGTGAACGCGGCAGGGGACTGCTCACACGCGGGTACGGGCCCTAGGGTCGTCCCATGCGGCAGGAACCAACTGAATCGGGGCGGGCGGACGTGACGGACGCGGGGGACGGGACGGCGGGCGTGGCGACGGAGACGCGCCCCGGCCCGGAGGCGGGGGAGACCCCCCGGGCGCCCGGGCGCCGCCGGCTCTCCCCCTGGGCGGAGTACCCGCTCCTGGCCGTGGTCGCCCTGGGCCTCGCCTTCCTGATCAAGACCTTCCTGGTACAGGCGTTCCTGATCCCCTCGGGCTCCATGCAGAACACCCTCCAGGAAGACGACCGGGTCCTCGTCGACAAACTCACCCCGTGGTTCGGCTCGGAACCCGACCGGGGCGAGGTCGTCGTCTTCCGCGACCCCGCCGACTGGCTCGCCGGCCACGAACTGAAGCCCCCCGGCACCGTCCAGAAGGCCCTCGGCTTCGTCGGCCTGATGCCCGCGGCCGGCGAACAGCACCTGATCAAGCGGGTCATCGGCGTGGCGGGCGACACGGTCGAATGCGCGGGCACCGGCCCCCTCAAGCTCAACGGCACCCCGCTCGCGGAGCCGTACGTCTACGAGGGCAACACCCCGTGCAGCGACGACGAGGGCGGCCGCTTCAAGGTCACCGTCCCCGCCGGCCGGCTCTGGGTCATGGGCGACCACCGCCAGGCCTCCCAGGACTCCCGCTACCACCAGAACGACGGCCACGGCGGCATGGTCCCCCTCACCGACGTGGTCGGCCGGGCCGTCGTCGTCGCCTGGCCCGTCCCCCACTGGTCGCCGCTCCCGGTCCCGGACACCTTCGAACCCGGGAACTGACACCACCGGACGGAACACCGAAGGGCACCCGGCGACCTCGCCGGGTGCCCTTCCGCCGTGGACGCCGAAGGGGCAGCCACCGCATGCGGTGACTGCCCCTCTGCCTGGTGCCCCCGGCAGGATTCGAACCTGCGACACCCGCTTTAGGAGAGCGGGAGGGTGAACCTCGTCTTGACCTGCGTGGTTGCGGTACTGGCCGATCTACCGCGCAGCTCCCTAGACGCTCCTCGTTCCCCGTGAGTCCCCGCGCGATCTGGCAGGGATGTGGCGCGGGGACCTCCACCGACCTGCAAGTCAGCGCTCGGCAGCCGGGGGCTGCGGGGCGGGGGCTTGGCAGTTGTGCTCCATGAATCCCTCAGGCACGCTGTTGCCGCACTTGGCGCAGTCGGGTGCTCCCAACATGGCCAGGTTGAAGTCCAGTGCCTCCAAGATCGCATGATCGGAGCAGTAGCGCGTACCTGGTTGAGTCGCGTTGCTGCAGCCGTCGTCAGCCAGGTAATTGCAGGTCGTCGACACGACACCACCCCCATCTTGAGTTGGCCTAGCCTGCGCTAGACCGGTGGTAGATCATAGGTCGCTACAGCCTTTGGGCGCTGGCTCCGGCCACCCCACCATGGCTCACTCCTCCTGGCATCGCCCCACCCGTCTTCCAAGTCCGCTGGTGTCGTGTGGCGTGAGCATGAGGCGGTGGATCTGCATTCGCACTGGGCTGACAATCCATCGGACACCAGCTTCGCGCCTGCCCTGAACAGCCTGCAGGCACTCCGTGCCAGAATCCAGACATCTAGTGTCGATTTCGATCAAAGTGCGCCATTATGGATCTTCTTGACTCTATGATACGAGCACCCTGAGAGGAGGGCGCACGTGATCCTGCGCGAGTTCCTGTATGTGGACACTGACAAAGTCAGGGCAATGCTGGCTCAACTCGAAGGAGGCGTTGCGGAGGAGTCAAGGGAGACTGAACGCAAGGAAAGAAGGACGACTGTCGGGCCGCGAGTTGCCGGCCAATATTTCCAGGGCGCTGGAAGTGAAACGTACACCAATAAGTCTCTCGGTGACGCCTTGTTTCCAATGCTCGAAGACTCTTTGGAGTCAGAATCGCTACTCCGGGACATCTCTGAAGAGGTTTCTGACCCGCAGCAGTGGAGCTCTGGTGAACTAAAGAGAGGGTTGCCGCCGGGATCATTGGTCCGAATTACGGCAATGGGCTCCCTGTTCGATACGCGTTATGCGGCCTCGGCGTTCTCCGCGTTTGGCTCTGTCGTGATGGGGCTCAATGATCTCGGCCTCATTCCAGCTATCAATCCTGCAAGTCAAGGAAAAGCAAAACAGGGGCAGCAGGGGCGTACATCTAAGCAGAGGATGACAGACGGTCCCGTCGCTCTCGAGGATTCAATCCCTGACTTTCCTGACATCGGGGGTGCCGACGGGAAGACGTTGAGAGCGTTCGTGCGGGTCTCTAAGGGTGTTTTTGCGCCCGGCCTTCATGTGAACCTTACCCCCGTAGAAGGTGTCTTGATCAGCTCGCGCCTTCAGGAAGGGCGCCAATACCTGGACAGCGAATCCGATATCCTTTTCGCCCGATACGGGACTGAGCGGCAAGAGTGGACCGTAGTCGGCAGCGTCGGAAGCTACGGCACGGAGGAGACATCGCTACCTCATATGGAATTCCACAATGCGGACGGGGCGGTGAATCGAGCAAAGTTTGCCGATTCCCTGAACGCTCAGATGCGAAACCTTGGCCGTCTTGGGTTTATCGACCTTCCGCAACAGCCGGGTTTCTCGCTCATTCCATTCGCCGTTTATCGGTCAATCCCTCGGAGTGGTGCCGGGGCGATTGTCGAATTGGGCCAGTAGTTCCCAGGGAAATCCAGATCCTACCCAAGGCCGCATCTTGGCAGGTGCGACCTGAGTAACCACCACTCGCCCCAACTCCCATCCCGTCTGCCGTCGACCCACACACCGTGGAGCAGGCGCGGTGCCGGGCGTCCAGGTGGAGCGCGCCACTGTACGAACGACCTGGA